>JAIOSH010000009.1 GCA_021107685.1 Bacteroidales bacterium
GTAATATTAATAATTTTCAGCTTAGTAAATTTCCTTGAAAAATCTTCTAATAAATAAACAGTATCATCATCAGATGAATCATTTACAACTATTACTTCAAAATCAGGATAATCCTGTTCAAGAATAAAAGGTAAATTTGCCTGTAAATTATAATATTCATTTTTAGCACATATTACAACTGATACGGCTTGTTTTATCTGAGTCTTTTCATTTCCTTTATAAAAAGCAAACCTGCTGAATATTGCCCAGTAATAAACAAGCTGAACAAATGAACTTATAATAAAAATTATAAAAAAGATAAAAAGAATATAACTGTTCACAGTTTTAAATTATTATACTAAAAATTGTTAAATTGTTATTTTGCTAATTTGCTAAAACTTGTCCCGATTACTCAGCGATTTTCTATTGATTGTTAAAAAATTGTGATTCAACATGATATATAAATTATTACTAAAATTAATTATGGCGGAGATTTTACTATTTGTGTTTCTTTGAGTCTTTGTGCCTTGGTGGCAGGATATTCTTTGCCACGAAGACACCAAGACTCAAAGGTTCACTAAGAAAACATGAAAAAGACTAAGCGTCATATTTTATATTAGTATTTACGTTTCTAATAGAATGATTATTAATTTATTACAATATTAGATTTTTTCATTTTGTATGTTGTTTTTATTTTAGCATTTGCCAATATTCCATTAAATTTGTAGTAGTACCAAAAAATATATTCCGGCACAAAATTATTTATTCTTTATGAATAAAATTTATCTTTGGAAAAATATTATTTAAATACAGGAATTATAAATGAATTTTAAAATTATAAACAAGGATACAGGTTCATCGGCAAGGACCGGTGAAATAACAACAGACCATGGAATAATTAAAACCCCGGTTTTTATGCCGGTCGGAACTGCAGGAACAGTAAAAGCAATACATTTAAAAGATTTAAAAAAAGATGTTAAAGCAGATATCATTCTTGGAAATACTTATCATCTTTATCTCCGCCCTGGAATAGAAATAATAGAAAAAGCAGGTGGTATTCATAAATTTAACGGATGGGAAAAAACAATCCTGACAGATAGCGGGGGATACCAGGTCTATTCTCTTGCAGGAACACGAAAGCTTACGGAAAATGGAGTAGTCTTTCAATCACATATTGATGGTTCAAGACATATTTTTACTCCTGAAAAAGTTATTGACATTCAAAGAACAATAGGGGCGGATATAATAATGGCTTTTGATGAATGTACTCCATTTCCCTGTGAATATGATTATGCAAAAAAATCAATGGATATAACCCACAGATGGTTAAAAAGATGTATTGACCGGTTTAAGTCAACCGAAAATAAATACGGATATTCTCAAACATTATTTCCTATTGTTCAGGGTAGTGTTTATAAAGATCTAAGAAAAATATCAGCAGAAACAATTGCAAATTACAATGCCGAAGGCAATGCTATTGGAGGTTTGTCAGTTGGAGAACCCATTGAAATTATGTATGAGATGACAGAATTGGTTTGTAAAATACTTCCAAAAGATAAACCCCGCTATTTAATGGGAGTGGGAACACCTGTAAATATCCTTGAAAACATTGCTCTTGGAGTTGATATGTTTGATTGTGTACTACCTACAAGAAACGGAAGAAACGGAATGTTATTCACTAAGAATGGAATAATGAATATGAAAAATGAAAAATGGAAAGATGATTTTAGTCTCATTGATGAAAACGGAACTTCCTTTGTTGACAGGCAATATACAAAAGCTTATCTCAGGCATTTATTTATAGCAAAAGAAATTTTAGCACCTATGATAGCAAGTCTTCATAATCTTGGGTTTTATTTATGGTTAGTAAATGAATCAAGAAAACAGATTAATAAAGGAACTTTTTCGGAATGGAAAAATAAAATGCTTAAAAAATTAACATTGAGAATATAGGAAATGGAGTTTTTTTTAATTTTTTTATAGGATAGGATTGTTGAAGACCGAAGTCGGAAGTCGGAAGACGGGAGTCGGAAGACCGAAGTCGGAAGAAATTTTACTTCAGACTTCAGACTTGCCCTTTAGGGCCTTAGGTTTTTCATAGCATTAGTATAACCTGAATATTTACCCTTTACTGATTAAATCCTACAGTTAACTGATTTGATATTGATTATGAAAAATATTTATATTAATTTTACAACTTCAATTTTTTTAGAGAAAAAAATGCTTTTAATATTAAAAAAACAAAATCTATTATTATTTTTATAATTTATATATCATTATCAATTAAACTTATTGATTATGAAAAAATTAGCATTATTGTTTATTTGCTTTTTAAGCATTAATATGTCATATTCACAATATGACGGAGAATATATTGTTGAGGGAGATGAGACGTGGGAAAACAGCAGACAATATAAAGATATACTAATATTAGATGGAGGAACTTTAACAATCACAGGAAGAGTAGCAATGCCGGAAGATGCTAAGATAATTGTTGAACGTGGCGCTAAGCTGATGATAGACGGTGGCTATTTAACCAATGCCTGCAGCGGTATGTGGGAAGGCGTTGAAGTATGGGGCAACTCAAACGAACCTCAACTTGTTACTGAACAGGGTTGGGTAAAAATCCAAAATGAAGGAACTATTGAAAACTCAAAAATGGGTATTTACACTAATCGCCCTGACCCGGAGGAAGAAGGAGCTTTTATACAGGGATATACAGGCGGTATTATTCAGGCTTCGGATGCACATTTTATTAATAATGAAACATCCGTTAACTTCTATTCATACGAATATCACAGTGTTAGCTGGTTTGTCAATTGCGAATTTATTATCAATGATTATTACATTGGCAACATAAATCCGGAAAATTTTATGAAAATAACAAGTATGGACGGTATAAGAATTACAAACAGTGATTTTATTAATTCTACATCGGGCGCTAATAACCAAAAGGGAATTTACAGTATTAATTCCAATATTATATTAGAAGGCAAATGTACCGGTGGTAACCCATGCACATCATGGGATTACGGCCTTTTCGAAAACCTTGAATACGGGATATATGCCACTGTAAGCGGTTCAGAAACTTTTACCGACATACAACATACCGATTTTATTGGTAATTTTAAGGGCTTATATTTAAGTGGTATGGAGGGCGCATGGGTAACATCCAATTATTTTAAGGTAAACTCCGCTTCGGAGAATTTGGGGTATGGAATGTACCTTGATAATTGTAACGCTTACAAAGTTGAAGATAACCTGTTTGAAAATACTGGGGGAGGCCAGCTAGGAACCGGCCTTGTTGTGCATAACTCCGGCCCGCAATACAACATTATTTACAACAACTTTTTTAATAACCTGGAATATGGCATCCTGGCACAGGAACGAAACAGGGATAAAACCGGTGAGACGGGATTGGTTATTAAATGTAATGATTACACTCGCAATTTGCAAGATATTGCCGTAACATCAGAGGAAGAAGGCGAGGAAATTGGAATCAGGGAAAGCCAGGGAACAGACGGAAATGATACCAAAAACCCTGCCGGCAACACCTTCAGCTATATGGGATTGGATGAAAGTGATTACTACAACGAAACTAATGACATCACTTACTGGTATCATTACAACCAGAATGGCTATAACATCAAACCCCTTTATCATTCCATACCGGAGGTGAACCCACAATATAATCCAGAAATGACTGCATTATATATAAAAGAGGAAAGTTGTCCTTCAGACCTTGAACCAGGCGGTGGAGGCGGAACAGGAGGCGATGACGGGCCAAGGGGAAGAATGGCAACTGCCGGCCAGAAAACCGATTCAACACAAATGTTGTTGGATTTACTAATTGACGGTGGTAATACCGAAGCCCTGGCAACTGATGTGCAAACCAGCTATCCGCCCGAAGCATGGGACTTGTATGTAAGTTTGCTGGGAAAATCACCTTACTTAAGCGACACAGTAATGACAAGCGCCATAAATAAAGAAAACGTGCTGCCTCCCGAAATGGTAACTGATGTCCTGATAGCCAACCCGCAATCTGCTAAATCAACTGAAGTTTTAACCGAAGTGGAAAACAGACTTATACCTCTTACAGATGAACAGAAAGATGCAATTATGCAAAATTGGTATATCAGTGGGGCAAAGGAATCATTGGAATCAAAGCTGGCCGGTTATAAAGCAGATTATGCTAATGCCCTTTACGATTTGCTTACACAGTTTCGGTACGATTCATTATGTCCTAACCCACAGGATAGCATCATTGCCGTTCTAGAATTGGAAAACACACTATGGACCAAATATATGTTAGTTTCGGAATACTTGTCGCAAAGTAACTTAACACAGGCCGAAAACACATTGAATTCAATTCCAACATTTTTTGAATTATCAACAAAAGAGCAGGAAGAATACCAGGATTTTGAGGACTATTTTGATGTTATGGTTGAACTAAAGCAAACAGGCAAAACAATTTACGAAATGGATAGCCTGCAACTGCAAGCATTGTATGTAATAGCAGATAAGGAAGAAAACAATGCTAACAGTTGGTCTCGTAATGTATTAATTTCAGCAGATACTCTTAGCTATATTGAACCTGTATTATTACCTACTTATTTAAAATCAAGCTCAGTGATTCCAATTCCTGCACAGAAACCGGCAAATGAAAACAAGTTGTTTGTTTATCCAAACCCGGCTAAAGGATATTTTATCATAAGATATGAACTTGATAACTTTTATGCGGAAGCTATGATACAAATTACAGATATGGCAGGACGAACCATAAAATTTTACACCACTGAAATGGTGAGGGATTACCTTGTAGTATCAACGGAAGGGATAAAATCGGGTAATTACGTAATTAAGTTGATATTGAATGGCAGAGAAAGCGGGGTTCAGAAAATAACGATAAAATAAACATGAAATAAGCAGGATCCCTGAATCGGGATTCTGCTTTTATTAATATATCTAATTATGAAGCGATTCAGCCTTTGCACAGTTAATATACTTCTTCCTTTGATAATATTTTCACAAGTGGTATATTTTAACAATCGCTATGAATCTGAAACAAATTTATGGAACGGATCAGTATCAATACTTGAATTAAATAATGAATATTTAATCGGCGGTACCACAGGACATCCCAATAATAATTTTTGGCATCAAATATCCCTAATTAAATTAGATAATGAAGGAAACAAGATAATCGAAA
>JAIOSH010000559.1 GCA_021107685.1 Bacteroidales bacterium
GGAACTTCCATATTTCCGCCAATAACATAAGGAATACCGAAATTTATCCATGCTCCGGTATTTACGTCATCTGCCTGAAGAAAGATTTTGTTGGATGAATTTCCGGTAAAAGTCATAGGAGCAGAAATGTCTTTTGCATTATCACCATAAAGGTAAAGCGGGTAACCACTGTTATCAGAAATATCACAATCGGTAAAAGTTGGATAAGGGGTATAACCCGAACTTGAAGTACACCACACTCCGTGGCTTCCGTTGTTATTGATATTACAGGAAGTAAAAGCCGGGTCGCAGTTATCACTTATTTTCACTCCATAAGACAATCCGTGAGAAATTGTACAGTTGCTGAAATTAACATCACTATCAGTCCATTGCATAGAAATATTACCTCTTGAAGAACCACTATGTTCGGCTCCGGCATAACTGATATCGCAATAGTCAAACACACAGGGGCCATCTGTCCCATATAAATAGATGAATTTCCAGTCGCCGGGTGCAGGTGTTGTCTGGTTGGAAGTAAATGTAATATGATTGGCTGCATCGCCATCTGCAATTAATGCCCCTTCCACATTAAAATTATAATGTCCATTAAATTTTATCGTACATCCCGGCTCAATTGTCAATATTTCATTGTCAATAACAACCTGGCTGCCTCTTAACACATAATCATAACCCCAATCAGCCCAGGTTCCTGTTTCAATATTCCCATCTTCATTTACGAGTATCGCATCAACTCCATTCCCCGAAAGGTTTAAGGAACCGGAAATATTCGTTATGGAATTTCCGTAAAGGTTAAGTGCATAACTGCCGTTATCCTCAAAACTGCAATCCGTTAGCACAACATCGGAATAACCTGGAGAGCAATTTAACCCATAATTTGTATTGTTATAAAAGGTACAATTAGTAAATGTTGGCGTCGAAACAGAAGCATTCTGGTCGTTGATAAAAACTCCTGCTGTACCGCTGTACCTGGTGGTAGTGTTGGAAATAACAACATTTGTACCGGATGCATGAACATGTATATTACCATACTGATATCCCCCATATTCAATTTCGCAATAATCCATTAAACAATTAGGGTCGGCTGCTCCAAAATAGATATATCTCCAATCTCCCGGTGCACTGACAATTTCGTTGGATGTAAAATTAATTCGATGGTCATCCGAGCCGTCGGCTACCAACCTTCCATTAATACTTAAACTTGTTTCATCTTCAAATTTTACCGTACAATCCGGTTCAATTACGAGAGTAACGCCATCTAAAACCGTAACCGTTGCTGTTACGATATGCGTCCCTGTGGTCCAGGTTTCATTTGAAGTGATCTGTCCGCTGTGATATGTCTGCGAAAAAATCGTTGAACAAATCAACGATAGAACGATAATTAATGTTAGTTTTTTCATGATGATTATTTTTTTTGTTTATACTATTTTAAAATAAGCTTTTTATATTCAACACGCTTTTGATTAATTATTTGAAAAAAATAAATACCGGCAGGAAAGCCCGAAAGATTTACTTCTGTTACTTTATCTATACTTTGTTTTAAAATTGGTATTATTTCTAATAGCAGTCCTTTTGAATCAAAAATTTTAATTTGATCAATTGCAGTATTCCGGTTTCGTGTTTTGATATTAACAATGCCTGATGAAGGGTTTGGAAATATGTCAACACCTGTATCAAGAAATGTTTGATTAACAGCATTTGCATTATAGCAGAATTTGTAAATAATTCCATCAGCCGGGGTTCCTGTTAAAAATGTTGAAAAATTATTATCATTATAAATTATATCAGGGTTTGCAGGATCACCCTCTAATGAAATAGATTCTACATCTGCAGGGTTAAAAGAAAAGGCATGACAAATACCTATCCACGGACCTCCCCACCCAATATATGATTCGTCAGGATGAATAATTGAGCTCGGGCCTATCCTGAGTTCAATGTTATTAGTAGTTTCGTACAACCAGAGTTGAGAATTGATAAAATCGTCGGTAGTACCGAGGGAATTAAGCTCACCTGAAAACCCCATATTTTGCCACTCAATTTTTAATATCCTGTTTCCGGCAGAGCCTTCCAATAAATATGAAACCGGTGAATCTCCCCTATCTACAAAAGATCCGGAATAGAACTGGTTAATAAAATACATATCTCCATCGTCAAAATGAATATAAGACCGAATATGCATGGTATTAAATGATTCTCCGTAAAATTCAAAATCGAAGCCGATGGGAATAACAAAATCCAGAGAAGTCCATGCGTTTCCGTTTGTAAGGTCGGTAGCACCTTCGAGATTTGCATAATTTCCTGTAGTGTAGCTGAAATCGTAGCTTTGGCTAAAAACGTTGCTGCCAAAGAAAATCAAAAAAATTAATGTGTAAAGTGTTTTCATTTTAAATAGATTTTAAGAGTTTAACATATAATTTTATTTAAGGAACTTTCGAATCTTTCTACTTACCAGACCTCAAAGGTCTCGTTACAAAAGACCCCCTGCCTAAGGTGTTAAAAATTTGATATTTTGCAAAAAAAAGTTCCCCCAGTTTTTCTATCATATTGAGAATAAAAGATTACGTTGTTTGTGCAGACTTATGCCTATTTTATCCTCTGACCATATTTTTATGTCAGATATTTTAACATTTTCTATACATTCTTTTACTCTTTCCTCTGTTAAGCTACATGTAAAGGCGGCTATTATAAGCATTAAATTTGTAACTGATGCCATGGGATTTTCGCTTACTCTGTTTTTGTATTTTCCGAATGTTGACTCTAATATATCTGATGAACACAAAATATTATCTTTATCAGGTAATAAATTGAACTGTTCGTGTAACTTTCGTAATATATTATCTTTAAGTGTTATACTATTACCACTCTTTAATTTTCTCAACGAGATTTCGGCATTTTTCAAAGTAGTCAATGATAAACCGTTATATTTCATATCTTTCTCAACATCTTTTATCGCAATGTTAATTTCACTAAGTTCTATTATTAATTCTTTATAATCCTTAATCCAAGTTAGTTCTTCTTTTATTCTGTCAAGAGTTATGTTGTTAAATTCTTCTCTTAATTCTTTTATTTTGTCTGCATCATTTAAAGTGTTGTTTAGTAGATTCAGTGCTTTATCAGCCCACTTTACTATTTTATCAAAACTTTGATATTCAGACTTTTTTCTTTGCTTTGGCGGAACTACCGGAGCTACATTTGTTTGACTAAATTTATTCCGCATCAAACTCATTTCTTTTTTTAGCTTCTCGTATCTTTCATCTTTATTGAATATTTTCTCTATTTCTAAAGAAATTAAGTGTGATAAATCATGAACATGCGGAATATCTAAAAGTCGTAAGCCCTTTTTTAAATCAGAAGCGTAATCTCCGGTGGCATAAGTTATATTGCCAAGTTCTTTTTTTAATCTTTTTATTTCAGACGATACCAATTCTCCATTGCTTGTTTTCATCGGCTTTTCTAATAATGGTTCTAAATCAGTATATTGCAACGGACGTTTGAGTTCTAAAAAATCTTTTTGGCGAATGCCTAATACTGTAAATATTTTTTCTTGTCCAAATTGAATACTATGGTCTAATAATATTATCCAATCATCTGCCTTTTCCTTAGGACGAGTTAATTCATAATACCCTACTTTTAATACCCAATTTCTGATAGTCACATGGCTTGGTGCTTCATTATATTCAGGTATTATTTGATCTCTAATTTTGCAATCCTTTTCTAATGTTCTGAACTTTGTTCCGCCTCTTAAAGTAATGGTCAATAATACTTGAATCATTATAATGCTGAAACTGTGATGTTTAGGTTTTGGGGGTTCAGGATTTAGTTTTTTTTTAACTCATTCTCTATTTCTTTATTTGTTGTTTCTAATTCTTCATATTTATTCTTCAAGTCATAATATTTGCTTCGGAAATTATCTCTGCTCCCTTTCAACTCTTTAATTCGTTTTCTTAAAGTATTATTTTCTTTAGCGCGTTTTATCGCTTTTAATCTCCATTTAATCCATGTAAATATATTTTTTATATCCATAATATTGTCTCCCTGTTTAATTTATATTGGTTACAATTTTATGAAGATTTGTTTTTCATTTTACAATGCATATTGATTTTTATTAAACATTTAATTGTTAGTAACTTAATAAATTATCAACTTGTGAAAAACAAAATTACTTTTATTTCCATTTTCTGTAATCTGTTAGAACTTACTAATATTGTAAAGTAAACAAAAATTGGGGGAACTTTTTACATGTTTTTTCCAAATTTTTAACACCTTACCCCCTGCCCCTAAAGCAGGGTGTCTTTGAATTTGGTCCCGAACCCGATAACTATCGGGTCGGGATTGCAAAGATGTTATTCATTTATTAAAATTCAAACTAATCATGCAAACAACGTACAGAACGACCGTGAACCATAAGGGCATCGTAACGGTAAACCCCTTCGTTGTTATAACCCAATGCTCTGTGCCACGCGTCATCAGTATCTTGGGCGGAAGAAGTCCAGAAACCACCGTGTGTGCCAAAACTGTAGAAACCACCATTGGCGAACCGGAAACCACTCGGAAGGGACGTAAAACCAAACTCATCAGTTCCGTTACCATTGGAGTTCCACCCACTTGTGGATTTAAGCTTTAACCCTGCATCAAAACCACGGTATTCTATACCATTCCATTCAGGATCAGGATAACCATATTGGCTGTCAACCTCTCCCTCCAACTGCTTCCAGTCTATGTCATTTGGTAAATGCCAGCCTGTAGGACAAATACCTTGTGTGCCGGGAGTATATTCCATCATTTCATCCCATTGGTATAATCCTCCATACACATCGCAGTTTGCAGGAGAATCGCCATAGCAATATTTTTCAATTGTATCATTATCAGTTTGCTCATCAATGCCATTTATCATAGTACCGATATTCAGGTTTTCTGCCATCCAGCATTGTGAGCCTATAACTACGGTATTATAGGTTTGTCCGTCACGGGTATCTGTAAATGGATCACCAGGATTCCAGATGGGTTCATTCGGCACCTGGCTTCCTTTACCGCTGTTTAGTGCCCACACATCATTTTTGTCAGAATTATTAACCTGTACATCCATAGTAAAATCACCTGACAGATATCCTGAAGTACCGGCTTGTACTGCCCATACATCATTTTTATCAGCATTTCCTATCTGGCTGTTGGCATCTCCGTCACCTCCTATCATTCCCCAAACGCCGGTTCCGATTTCCTTATGTCCGTTTGCTCCGCCATAAGCCTGCCCTGCACCGGTTGTGAAGTCGTAAATGTAAACACCGCCGGTTTCTGTTAAAGGATAAGCTGACATTACTCCGAGATGATTGCGGTGCCATATTACCACAAACAATGAATGAATGATTGAATGATTAAATGATAAAATAGAAGAACCATCCAAACCAACAACAGAACCATTATTTAATAAAAAAGCAGCTTGCTGTGCAATCATAGTTTCACCGGTTGCCAGGGCGGCATCTGTTGTGTCGCGTAATTCAATTAAAATCCAATCCACCACATCAGCATTGGGAATTGAGGCAACGGATTCTGTTCCTGCATAATTCCAGGGAGGTGTATTATAAGGTTGCGAAAGGGGTATGTCACCGGGATTCAGATCAGTATTCATATTTGTTCCGTTAAACGGGCCTTCTAAGTATAGTTTTATATCGACATATAATCCGGTGAAGGGGAACAATGCGTTGTGGGCTGCATTTGTCCAGGGGTTGAAATTAACATATCCCAATGAAGAATTATCATTTTTGTGATAAATCGAATTTTCAATATCATTGGCATCTGTCGAACCCCAGTAGATATATTGAGCAGTGATATTGTAGTAATTATCATTATACAGTTCATAACTTCCGTTTCCGTAAATGTCGTTCCAGTCACTTAGACTACTTCCGAAAGTGGCAGTGCTAATATTCGTAAGGTATATGCCGTATAGAGAATTATTGATTA
>JAIOSH010000495.1 GCA_021107685.1 Bacteroidales bacterium
AGTATTGGATAAAGATATTTCGCCGGAAGAAGAAAACGTGCCGGAAAAGGCTTCGGTTTTACATGACAATCAACCATTAGTATTAATTGTGGAAGACGACCTTGAAATGAGTAGCTACCTGAAACAGTTGTTGTCTGAATATTATTCGTGTATCGTGGCTCCCGATGGACAAGAAGCTTTAAGTTTACTTGAAAAACATAGGTTCGACCTGATAACTTCCGACATTATGATGCCCAATATGGATGGTTTTGAATTTAGGGAAAAGGTGCGTCTAATGCCTGAATGGAAACATATCCCGTTTATTATGTTAACGGCAAGGTCGCTTGAAGAGGATAAAATAAGAAGTTTGCAATTGGGTGTTGATGATTTCTTAGTTAAGCCATTCAGCATACAAGAATTTTTAGCGCGGATCCGTAATTTGTTGCTTAATAAAAAAGAACGTGAGCAGTGGTATAAAAACAATCAGGATGAAGAAATGATACATACTGCTGAAGAACAATTGATCCGAAAAGCGGAAAATTTTATACTTGAGAACATTGATCAGTCCGATTATTCGGTTGGCTCTCTTGCTTCAGAACTTGCATACAGCGAAAGACAACTTGAGCGCCTGATGAAAAAGTATGCAGGACTATCTCCCAATGCTTTTATCAGAGAAGTACGTTTACAAAGAGCTTACCAATTATTGGATAAACGGCAATTTCTTTCTGTTCAGGAAGTATGTTATCAGGTAGGTATTGAGAACCCTACTTATTTCAGTAAGAAATTTATCGAACGCTTTGGCAGGAAACCAAGTGAATTATTGGCTTCAGGGAAGTTATCTTAGCGTTTGTTTTTTAGCAACACCAACACAATTGATTTTATGAAACACCCATGGCAAGGCAAATTTAACACACAGGAGCATGATTATGAAATTCGAAATTGGAAATTAGAAATTCAGGAGCAACCAAATTTCTAATTTCCAATTTCTACAGTTTTTTTTGTTATAATGTAATCAGTTAGTATAAGCTAACTACAAAAATATATATAATAAATAGCCGAGACAGTAGTAATATTAAGGGATAGAAGGTAAAACAGATTATGGGATTTGTAATCCCCTCTGCAACTTTAATTTCAGGTTTTTTCAATATTCTAACTTTTTTACCTATTTTTGGATTTCGCTTAAAACACTTTTACGTTATGTGGTATTCCCCACATCACGAAAACGGGATTAATTTCTATTGCTATCGTAAAAATTTTAGGGAATTTCAAAAAAAAATTAGAGTAAAATATTACTGAATAGACTATGATTAAAGGAATACAGATTAAAAACAACAAAATTTGACGTTAGTCTCAATTTTTAGAGTAAACAACTATACTTGATGAAGATATTTAATTACATATTTGTTATTACTTTTCTGATTTCATGTTCTTTTAAGAAAAATAAAGATACTGATACAATTCATGAATCTGCTCTTCCAAATATTGATATTCAATTTGAAACTGGATGTGAATCTCATGAGTATTATTCAATCTTAATTCTTAAAGAAAATGGGAGACTACTTACAAAAGGTTAAACCAAATTACTACTATGGGTTTAATACAGACTCAATATGGACTGTGAATTTAGATAGCACTAGAATTTGCATCATAAAAGATTTTATACAAAAAGCTAGAGAATTAAATGGTGAATGCCCTATTGCGACCACCTCAATAGATCGTTATAAAATTACAATTCATAATGACACCACTTACAATATATTAGGATACTGTGATTGGGTTGGACTTGATTATTTCTCATTTGAAAAAATTCTATTCAGGGAGCATTTTGAAGATTTAGATAAAAAAAGGTACTCCCTAAAGGATTCAGTGAATCAAGTACTAAGAGGACATTGGATAGTAACAGGATTAAGCGGAAACATAAAAAGAGGTGACTTAATATATATGGAGTGGACTGATAATTTAGATGATTTGGAAACAAGCACAATTGTTTGGGAATTTTCTAATAATTATAAATTTAGAAGTTATGACAATAAATTCCTTAACTTAACTTATTCAACAAAATATTCGCTAATTGTAGATTATGGTTATTTAAGTTTATGTATTTGTGCTGGAACTATTGAAAAACCAAATGGAGATATGAAGATTGTTAATAATGGAGCATATTTCGAATTTAAAAAAATTGAACCTAAGAAGGTAAGTTTAGAGTTTTGGAGTAGATGATAAAACACCACATAACACCAGTAACCATTGCACAACCCCATAATTATTAAGATCATCGAAACAAAACAAAGCTTTGTAAGGATGCCTGTTTTTAGAGTACAATTATTGGTTCGGGAAATTTTGTGAGCTTAGATGGGCTTAAAATACTTTTACGTTGGCGTCCATCGCAAAAAAAGCCCGGCCTAAAAACAGAAGAGTGGCAAACGCCACCCACGAGACCATAAAAGGTTTGCCACATAATAGTTTTTTCTTCCAAACACCCGGAATAAATACGAATGATAATAAAATTTGTGTAACTTAATAATATTTACCCTCGTCTAAAATATAATATCAAATAACTTTTTTTAAAATGGAAATTAAAATAACAAATCTCTCTAAAACCTACTCAAATGGAGTAGTTGCATTAAAAAATGTTTCATTGAATATTCCTACAGGATTGTATGGATTATTAGGTCCGAATGGTGCAGGGAAGTCAACATTGATGCGGATAATAGCAACTTTGCAGGAAACTGATTCAGGCGAAATAAGATTAGGTGATATTGATGTACTGACCCAAAAAAGGGAGGTTAAAAAGATCCTTGGCTATTTACCACAGGAATTTGGATTTTATCCTAAAGATAATGCATACAACCTGCTTGATCATTTTATAATGCTAAAAGGTGTCGGAAACAAAAAAGAACGTCACGAAAAAGTTGAGATGTTGCTAAAGCGTGTAAATCTCTGGAATGAACGAAAACAAAAGCTTAAGACTTTTTCGGGAGGGATGAAGCAACGCTTTGGAATAGCTCATGCTTTGCTTGGAAATCCTAAATTAATAATTGTTGATGAGCCAACAGCTGGACTTGATCCTGAAGAAAGAAATCGTTTTCATAATCTGTTGAGCGAAATCGGCGAAGATATAATTATAATTCTCTCAACCCATATTGTTGCTGATGTGAGTCAGTTATGCTCTAATAT
>JAIOSH010000284.1 GCA_021107685.1 Bacteroidales bacterium
AGATAATTCTTTGAATTATCTTCTTAATCTGTGAATCTGTGGCAATTTTGTAATAATACTTTATCATAATTGTCTTTTTATAAATTAATTTCCCATTAAAATAACAGTAGAACCATTTTTAATGTAGCGGAATATTGTAAAATTTTGTGTTTTGGTGGCGAAATTATAACTGCCACAAAAATACTAAATCACAAAAAAATCACTAAAACTTAAGCACATTTGAAATTATTCTGATTATAAAGTTTTGCTATGATGAGATTTTACTGTTCTGCAACATATTGTAAAATAGAAAATTAGATATTTATAGATATTCATAGAAATTTATAGATATTGAGATAGAGTTCTCAATAAATTTCTATCAATTTCAAATAATATACTTAATTTCAAATAATTTATGTTGCACAATGTAAAGCTAATCATTTTTTAGCACAGCAAAGCGTTATAATGAGAAATTATTCATGTCAGAAATACTTTCCTTATAAATTACACCCCTGTCTTTAAGTCCTTTAAGCATAAATTCGACACATTCAGGTTGTTTTCCAATAAATTCAGGCGCAGAAATGCCTTTTCTTTTATACAATCCTTTAACTATCATTCTTAATGCAGTTGTAGCTGTATAGCCTGTTGTACGCGCCATAGAATGAGTCCTGGTTAAATTATCATATTGGTCGAACAGATCGTAAGTATATCTTAAATGTTTTCCATTTTTTACGCCTTCAACAATTACCTTCATTATTGTAATATCTTCTTCACCTTTTTCAAGTTTCCACTTTGGGAATAAAAGTCTAATTGTTAAATCCAATGGACGGATTTTTATTCCGTTAATTTCGATTTCTTTTTTACTGAAAAAACCTGTTTCTCTTAACATTTTCATTTTTTCAATATGACCGGGATATCTTAAAGTTTTTTCAATCATATAAGGAGAATCAATAGTTTTTGCAAGACTACGTAAACCATCGCTGTTAAAAGCTTCAAGTGTTCCTACATCAGGGAAATTTAATAATTCTGGATCAGAAAGAGCCGGACGTATAACTTCCTTACCATTTTCAATATAACGGGCTGGACGTGTATATTCCTCAATAACATCAATCGGAGAAAAAACAGCTTTATATTCATAAGGCCATTCTCTTACTTTTGGCAGTCCGCCTACATAGATAATAGCTTTTTCAGTCTTATCTAAAATGCTGTCAACATATCCTATTAGAATATTACTCATACCGGGAGCAACTCCTATATCAGAAATAGCAATTACATTATTCTGCTTTGCAAGTTCATCTAATAAGAATAGATCTTCGGGAAAAAAAGCAATGTCCACAACATTCTTTTTAGCTTCAATAACAGCTTTTAAAGTTTGGAAACCCATAAATCCGGGAACTGCACTAACAACCATATCAAAATCCTTAACAATCTCTTTGACATATTCAGGTTCGGATAAATCTTTAAGAATTGTTTTAACTGGATGATTTTTTGAAATTTTATCTAAAGCATTTTCATTAAAGTCAGCAATGCTTAGCTGTAAATCCGTATCTTTTGCCAAATCAACAGCCATTGGATAACCTACCAAACCAGCACCTAATACTATAATTTTCATTTATTAAATTTTATTTTATTAATAGTCATTACGTTGTAAATCAGGATTTATTTTTAAATCTTAAAAAGAACCTGTAAAAATTTATTATCTGACTTTTTTTATCAACCTGTGAAAGAAAAACACCTGTTATAACAATCACCATTCCAAGTATCTTATTTATATTAAAATATTCCGACAAAACATAATAAGAAAATACAGCAGTAAAAATTGGGATAAAATTTGTAAGAATATTGGTTTTGCTAACACCTAATTCTCTTATTGCTATTGTATAAAATACATAAGCAAGTGAAGATGCAAAAAATGAAAGTTGTATCAATGATGAAATTAATTCATAATTAGGTGTTATACTTATAAAATGATTAAAATCAAAAATCAGGAACAAAGGAAGAAAATAAATTGCACCTATTAAGTTCTGTACTGCAATAATAGTAAACGCAGAATATTTTAAAGTAAGCTTTTTTAATAAAATTGAATAACCAATAGCAATTATCACAGCAGAAAACAAGCATAATACTCCTAAAGGAGAAGTATTTAGAGAGAAATCCTTATTTACTAACATTAATATAATTCCTAAAAAAGAAACTGTCAATCCGACAATATTCAATTTTGATAATCTTTCCTTTAATGAATAATATGCAAGTATGGGCGTAAAAACAGGAATTGTAGAAATTATCACTGCACTTATTGTTGAAGATGAAAATTTCAATCCGTAACTTTCGCCTAAAAAATATAAAAACGGATTAAGAAGTGCTGAAATCAAAAACCATTTATAATCACCTACCTGAATTTTTTCTCGTTTAGTAAATATTTTTATACCAATAAATAAAATGATTGAAGATAAAACTAACCTAAAAAAAATGGTTGTAATAGGTTGATAGTATTTAAAGACAATTGTAGTCCATACAAATGACATACCCCAAAAAAGCATTGACAATAAAGCAATGACATATATGTAAAACTTTTTTACCTTCAATTTAAGTAATATTAAAAGTTCGTGTTATTATCACAGTTTTTGAATATCGAACACCGATTAATTAGTGTCCGTCTATTAACTATAAATTGTTAATAACAAATGCGTTTGGAGGTGTAAAAGTAAAAACAGTTTTTGTACTTTTAGAGAAAAAAATGAAATTATTTGAAGATTTTAAGCTAAAGTTTGAGC
>JAIOSH010000429.1 GCA_021107685.1 Bacteroidales bacterium
ATAGATAATCTATTCCGGCACTTGCCCGCCACTTCCGCTGTTTGGTGCCCAAACTTCAACTTTATCAGTATTATTACATTGTCCATCCATTGAAAAATCGCCGGATAGATAGCCCGAACTCCCAGCCTGTGCTTCCCAAATATCATTTTTATCGGCATTTCCTATCTGGTTATCGGCATTTCCATCTCCTCCTATCATCCCCCAAACGCCTGTGCTAATTTCTTTATGTCCGAGTGAACCTCCATAAGACTGATTTGCTCCGGTTGAGAAATTGTATGAGTAAACTCCACCGGTTTCTGTTAGAGAATAAGCTGACAGCACTCCGAGATGGTTGCGGTGCCAGATGACCACAAACAAATTGTTGGTTATGGTGGTAGAGACGCAAGATATTGCGTCTATACCATCCAAACCAACAACAGAACCATCATTTAAAAGAAAGGCTGCTTGTTGGGCTATCATTGTTGAGCCGGTAGCATATTGTGCTTCTGTGGTGTCTCGTAGTTCAACCAATACCCAATCTACAATATCTGTATTTGGAATGGTAGCAACACTTTCTGTACCTGTGTAATTCCAAGGTGCAATGTTGTAAGGTTGTGATAATGGAATATAATCAGGATTTAAATATGTATTCATCTCTGTACCGAAATAAGGACCTTCGAGGAAGACTATCAAGTCAACTGTAATTTCTGAAAAATTACAAACTATTATAGTATCGCAACCTTGGCAGCCGTTTTCATCAGTTACTATTACCCAATAATCACCATAATCAGGCACATTATAAGTTTGTCCGGTTGAACCGTCCTGCCATAAGTATGAAATAAATCCAGAACCCGCATCTAATATAATTGTATCCGGTTGAGAAGTGAAAATAGTATCAGCACCGAGATCTACTGTTGGTAAACCATATACTTCCACTTCAATATATAAAGTATCATTAGAGGGATTATCATCATTATAATTACAATATATTTCAAAACTGTAGATATTAGGGGAAGATAAATCTGCTGTTTGGCTGAAAGTATATATTAGAGTGTCATTTGGAATAAAATCATTTTGTAATATAATTGTTTCATTCACAAAAGGATTGTTATTATAAGAAAATCCCACACTAATACTTTCACCTGTATTTATTGAGGTTGTGCCAAAATTTTCTAATTCAATAATAACTTGTTCGGAGTTTGATAACTCACAATCGGAAAAAGGGGAATTCATAGCAATAACCCCAATATCAGTTACATCATATGTTAATCCGTGAAACATTATCTGGTAAGGATTTCCTTCGCCTTCTGTCCAAACAGCAAATAATGAATTATTAGTTTTAATCGGACTATTAGGATGTTTGGAATCGGCCTGTGATGTATTACTAATGTTGGTTATTCCTGTCCATGTGTTAGTGCTGATTTCACATTTTTTGTAAACAATATCATAATTAATCCCGTTTGCTTTTTCTGCCCAGAACACAAATAGATTACCAAATGCATCAATACTGATTGTAGGATTCATAGATGAATTAGCAGTATTGCTGAGATTAGCAGGATTGGTACTCCAAACACCGGCTGTACATTTTTTATAGAAAATCTCTCTATTGCCGGGCTGGGAGTCTTTCCAAACAAGATGGATATTCCCATCCATATCAACTAATGCGCAAGGATCCATAGTTGCCCAGCTTCCGTTTCCTGAAGTATTACTAATATTAGTATAATTCGCATCCCAGCCTATACCGACAGTATATTTTCTATAAAGAACCATTTTATCATTACCAATGTTTTCTCCGGAATCTTTCCAAAAAACATGAACATTATCATTATGATCAATTGTCAGAGTAGGATATTCAGATGCTCCATAAGAATTACTTATATTAGTAGGATTAATATCCCAACCTGTTCCAACTGTATATTTTTTATAATGGATTTCAGAATTTGGAGTTGCTCCGGCACCTGATCTTTGCCAGACACAATGCAGATTATTTTCCGAATCAATTGCAATAACAGGGCGAGAAAGAGGTGCTGCCGCACTATAATGTACTATTTCCAAATTGCTCCAAACCCCGTCCTGACAAGTTCTGTGCACAATATCGTGTGCAGATATATCACCGTATTTATAAACAAGGTGTAAAATATTATCAGAATCAACTGCTATTGAAGGGTTTCTGCCAATATTATCAACTAATGTTACAGGGTATGACCAGTTTACACCCCCATCAATTGAAGTTGAATAATAAATTCCGCTATCATAAAAGACAACATGCAATTTCCCTGTGTGATCTTCTACAATTAATCTTGCATTGTTCCTTTCGGTTGCTGTTGATTTACTACTCGTTCCAATCGGAGTATTACTTATTGCTATTTGAAAACATAAAACCAATGTAATGGTAATCATGCTTTTTGTGTAAATTATTTTTGTTGCCATATTTGCAAATTTGTTAAGATTCAGTATATATATGACATATTTATTTTGTAAAAAGTTGCTTTGATATAAATATATATTTTCAATTAGAATTAAAGGGAGGAAATAAGGCGATTCGCAGTTAGCAATTAGCTTTTAGCTGTTCTTGTCAAAAAATCGTATAAGGTTATATGTTTAATTCCTTTAAATGAAGACCTGATGGGGAATTCGTCCATCGAAACTACATATTTTTCTTCATTGTACTTAATATTTGCTGCAAATTTGAGTGTTTTGTTAAATATACTGAATAAAAAGATTGCAATAATTCATCCGATGACTCGAAGTCATCGGATGAATATATACTAATCGTAAACAGATTTGCGAAGAGAATTTTATTAATCTACCCATCATTCTGAAGAATGGTGCTATCCTAAAAAAGAACGAAATAATTTTTCAATTAACTTAAATATTACACACATTAGAAAGAACCTGCTCCCTTCAGCTTAGAAGGCTTAATAAAATAAAAAAACCGGTAAAAAAATCACCGGCTTTATACGTGATCCCGGCAGGATTCGAACCTGCGACCCACAGCTTAGAAGGCTGTTGCTCTATCCAACTGAGCTACGAGACCATGATTAATATTTTGTTAAACCGCTGCAAAATTATTAATTATTCCGAAACTTACAAAATGTTTATTAAATTTGTCCTGAAATATTTAAAGTTTTTTTTAATTTTGTTGCAAAAATTATAAAATATATGGATTTAAGTGAAATTTTAACAATATCGGGAAAACCCGGTTTATACAAGCAGGTTGCACAAACCAAAAATGGAATTATTATAGAATCTTTAATTGATAAAAAAAGATCAACTGCTTTTACTCATGAAAAGATAAGTTCCCTTGAAGAAATTAGCATTTTCACTAATAATGATGACTTATCATTAAAAGAAGTATTTAAATTAATTTATGATAAACAATCGGGCAAACAGGCAATTTCTCATAAATCGGATAATAATAAGCTGAAAGAATTCTTTGAGGAAATTATCCCTGAATATGATAAAGAAAGAGTATATGTTTCGGATATTAAAAAAGTTGTAAATTGGTATAATATTCTTCAGGAGAATGAAATACTTGACTTTTCAGAGGAGGATAAAAGCGAACCGGAATCAGAAGAAAATGAGAAACAGAATGAAGTAACTGAAGAAAAAGATAAGCAAAAGGATGAAGCTAAAGAAAATAAAGAAAAAGAGGATAAATAAGATATATCAGGATGAAAAAACTGATACAGGATTTTAAAATCATACTTAATAAACGTTTAACACCCGACCATTTTATTCTTGAATTATTAGCTCCTGAAAAATTACCTGATATTTTTCCCGGACAATTTACACAAGTATTGATTGAAAATTCAACAAATACTTTTTTAAGAAGACCATTTTCAATTCATAATGTTAATTACAAAAAAAATACTATTAGTCTGTTAATATGTATTATTGGCAGAGGAACGAGAAACCTTTCAAATACTAAGGAAGGTAATAGCCTGAATTTAATATATCCTTTGGGAAACTCTTTTAGTTTACCTTTTAATAATAATGTATTGTTGGTTGGCGGCGGTTCCGGAGTTGCACCTTTATTGTTTCTCGCAAAATATTTAAATGATAATAATATTATTCCAAAAATATTGATTGGAGCAAGAAGCAAGAAAAACCTAATAGTGATTAATGAGTTTAAAAAATTCGGAGAGGTTTATATCACTACTGAAGCCGGCTCTTATGGAGAAAAAGGTCTTGTTACACATCACTCATTATTAAAATCTGAAAAAAATGATTTCTCTAAAATATACACCTGTGGTCCGGAGTCAATGATGAAAGCAATATGCAAATTTGCTCAAAGAAACAAAATTGAATGTGAAGTTTCATTGGAAAACACTATGGCTTGCGGAATAGGAGCATGTTTGTGTTGTGTGGTTGAAACCACAAAAGGTAATAAATGCGTTTGTACCGAAGGACCTGTTTTTAATGTCAGGGATTTAAAAGGATGGATACTATGACGAATTTAGAAATAAATATAAAGGATTTAATTATGAAAAATCCTGTAATGACAGCTTCAGGGACATTCGGTTATGGTGAGGAATTTGAGGATTTTATTGATATTGGTCTTTTAGGGGGAATAATTGTAAAAGGAACTACAGGGAATATTAGACAAGGAAATCCATATCCGCGAATGGCTGAAACAGCTTCCGGTATGTTAAATGCCGTACGACTTCAAAATAGTGGGATAGATAGATTTATTACAGAGATTTATCCACGAATAAAAAATTACAAAACAAATATAATTGTCAATGTTTCAGGTTCTTATATTAAGGAGTATATTGAAGTAGCTGAAAAAATTAATGAATTGGAAAAAATACCGGCTATTGAACTTAATATTTCCTGCCCGAATGTAAAAGAAGGCGGTATGGCATTTGGCACAGATCATTCGTCAGCAATTAAAGTTACACAAGCAGTCAGGAAAGTTTATAAGAAAACTTTAATTGTTAAGCTTTCGCCAAATGTTACTGATATTGCTGAAATAGCCCGTGCTGTAGAAAGTGCCGGAGCCGATGCGGTTTCATTGATAAATACTTTATTAGGGATGGCAATAGACCCGGAAACAAGAAAACCAATTTTATCAACTGTTACAGGTGGATTATCAGGTCCTGCTGTTAAGCCCGTTGCATTACGTATGGTTTGGCAGGTTGCCGGCTCTGTAAAAATACCGGTTATTGGTTTGGGAGGTATTATGAGTGCTGCTGATGCTATTGAATTTATAATTGCAGGTGCATCTGCCATACAGGTTGGCACAGCAAATTTTATTGACCCGCAAATATCTGTAAAA
>JAIOSH010000229.1 GCA_021107685.1 Bacteroidales bacterium
AAAATCCGTATTATGAAAAAAATTTACAAAATTGGGGTCCTGATTTTTGCCCTAATCATTTCACAACAATCTTTTCCACAAAAGGAAAACGCAAAAGGCAGTTTAACAAGTGAACAACAAATTAATCTTTCGGAAGGTTATAGTTTTATTTCCTCTCGGGTAGTTGCTGAAAATCCAAATATTCAAAACATTTTACAAAACAATCTGGAAAATCTTGAATTTATAAGAAATTCACAAGGATTTATGTTGCAAAAAATAGGCTCTTTTTGGATTAATAATATTGGAGACTGGGTAAATACCGAAGGATATTTAATTAAAATGAGTACGGTAGATAATTTAATAATTTTTGGCGATGCAATTGAAATGCAAACTCCTATTAATTTATCATTAGGTTATCAAATGATTGGATATTTGCCTGAACAGCCCTTGAATGCTGAAATTGTTTTTGAAGACATTTTAGAAAATCTTGATTTTGTAAGAAATTCAGATGGTTTAATGTTAATAAAAATAGGTTCAACTTGGGTGAATAATATTGGTTTTATGCAACCCGATGAAGGTTATCTTGTAAAAATGATTGCAAATGATGTTTTGGTTTATAATAATTGGGAGTGTGGTGACCCAATTTTAGATGAACGCAACGGACAAACTTATAATACAGTCTTAATTGGTGATCAATGCTGGCTAAAAGAAAACCTGAATATAGGTACAATGATAAACGGCAGTGAAAACATGACAGATAACGGAATTATTGAAAAGTATTGTTATGATAATAATACAGCTAATTGTGATGAATACGGTGGATTATACCAATGGAACGAAATGATGCAATATGTAAGCGACACAGCATCACAAGGTATTTGCCCCGAAGGTTGGTATTTACCTACCGACCATGAATGGAAAATACTGGAAGGTACAGTTGACAGCCAATATCCTGTAGGCGATCCGATTTGGGATGATACAGATTGGCGAGGTTATGATGCCGGATTAAACCTAAAATCAACAAGTGGTTGGCTTGGAGGCGGTAATGGCTCAGGGCTTTACGGATTTGAGGCTCTTCCGGGCGGCATCCGAAGCACATTTGGTAGTTTCGTCAGCCTCACTTTCAGCGCCTACTTTTGGTCATCGAGTGAGTTCAGCAGTTCTCACGCCTGGAGCCGGTACCTCTACTATGTCAACGTTAAGGTTTACCGTAGCTACTACGATAAGGATTACGGTTTTTCAGTTCGTTGCTTGCAGGATTAATGGTTATAAATTGCAAAAAACTTCACTTATTAACAATAATAGCTTTTTGTCTCATTCTGGTATCAAACCATTAAAAAATAATTATCGTGCATAGTTTGCCGTTGAGTGAACTTTATAGATACAATGGCCGGAGTTGTTATTGATTTATTTCATTTAGGTAAATGTGATGTTTTGTAAGGTTCTCCAATTAAAAATTCTATTAATTCTATGTTAGCTTTTGTTAACTTTTTTCAATTTTAGATATTAACAAAAATCTTAGTATTTCTTAGTATTTTGATAAAGTAAAATGTGTAGTTTTGTTAAGTTCTCACCTTTTAAAAAATTGAGATGGTCACAGTTAAAACTTTAAATACTGTGGGAATACGGAGCTTCCATTATCTAAAACTACTGAAAATTTACACATGTTGCAAATAAACATTTACAGAAAAAAAAAGTCCATTAGGTGTTGGATATTTAAATATTTATTATAGTTTTGCCTAATAGAAACCGTGAATGTTTGCACGAAAATTAAAAAATTACTACTAATCAATAAATTAACAATAAAAACTACAATAGGTAAATGCGAAATAACTCTTATAGTGTAGTAATTATTTACAAGTTGGCTGCAATACCAAGGATTAATACTAAATTAAAAAATCAAAAGGAACTATGAAAAGCGTAAAAGATCTTAGAGATTGGAGAATAAAAGAGTTCAAGAAAGAGATTACCCCAAATATTAACAGACATCGAGAAAAAGAAACAAACAATTGCATTGATTCAACTAATTTATGTTATAACAAGCATAAGGAGTTCTCTACCCATAAAACAAGAGAAGATGAAATTTTGAATAAGGAAAAAATAAACATTTTAAAACAAAACGATAAATTTGAAAATTACAAAGCTAAAAGTGACCTCTCTGGTATAAGCTTGATGAATAAAACAAGAAAAGAACTAGAATCAGATAGAGAAATTATAATACGAGAATCATTAAAAGCATTGATATTAAAAAAAGAACAAATTGATATACTTGAAAACGTATTTAAACTGATTCCTGCAGCAATTACAAATAGTCTTCGTGGCATTTTAAGTAGCAAAGATAGTAGGCAACTCTTAGAGACCATAGAAACTTTTGCAAAAGCCTTTATTGGGGCTATACCTATTTATGGCTTTCCCATTTCTATTGCTGATGCGATAATGCAATCGATAAATGCTAGAATTAAAAAATTAGAGGATATAGATAGCAAACTTAATTTCCTTGATAATTATCAATTTGTTTGTAAGAGCTGGGTTAATGCAGTAGATTCATATCTTCATAATTTAGAAAACTATCCATTTTTTGATACTGATAATTTTTAACAGATAGAAATGAAGCATTAGTAAAGAATTAAGAATGTACTGCAGCCAACAAATAGGCAGGATTATTCGGCGAAGCCACAATTAGTAATTTTATTATCTTAGCATAATTAATATTTAATTGCTTTGGGGATGAAAAAATACATTGGAATAGTTGTTTTAGTTTTAATGGGGATTAATGTTCTTTCTCAGATACCACCTGGTTATTATAATGGAACAGAAGGATTAACCGGCGAAGCACTAAAATATAAACTCCATACCATTATTGAAGGGCATTCAGAGCTTGAATATGATGAGGTAACCGATGCACTTAGAGTTACTGATTCCAACCCCGATAATACAAATAATGTTATTCTGATTTATACAGGCTGGTCTTACGGAAAATATGATTTTGGCAATGGAACAAATGAATGGAATAGAGAGCATGTTTGGTCTCAATCTCATGGAAATTTCGGGTATGATCCTCCTGCTGGAACAGACCTTCATCATTTAAGACCTTGTGACGCAAGTGTAAATTCAGCAAAAAGCAATAGGGATTTTGATAATGGGGGTACGCATTATATTGATAATTCAGGTGCAACAAATTGTTATTATACAACCTACACATGGGAGATGAAGACAAAGGTGATGTAGCGAGAATGATGTTTTACATGGCTACAAGATACGAAGGGGGAGGAAATGAACCAGACCTTGAATTAGTTGATTATGTTAATTCTGCACCTAATAATGAGCCCTATTATGGAAAACTCACAACTTTATTAGAATGGCATATTCAAGACCCGGTTGATGACTGGGAGATAACCAGAAATAATATAATCTATTATAATTATCAAGGAAACAGAAATCCTTTTATTGACCATCCTGATTTTGTTAATGCTGTTTGGATTGGATTACAACCCGAACCAAGTAATTATCCTGAAAATTTCTCGGCACATAATATAGAGTTGGAATGGACTGATCCTGTAACAGGTGTTCTACCTACTGCAAATTTAGTTTTAATGAGTGATGTAGGTTTTGAGGCTATTGAAATACCAGTTGATAATGTTGCAGTGCCGGATAGCCAAAATGCACTTAATATTGATTATGGAATTCAGCAATGCACTTTTACCAATCTTACACCTAGTACAATGTATTATTTTAAGATATTTCCTTATACTATTGATGGTGATTATATTAATTATAAGACTGATGGAGGGGGGATTCAAACTATGATGATGACTGGACAATAGTAATAATTTATAAGTTTTATGAATTAGTTTATTATAAAATCAAAAAATAAAGTATTATTGGAAATTAGAAAAAATTGAAGCATGACAGACCTTGATATTATAAAACAAATTGAGAAAATATTAGACGTAGAAATAAATAAAGCAGATGGAGCTGAATTGAAATGCAATAACTACATATTAAATCAAAAAAGTGAACTTACAGGATTAAGTATTAATCTTTATAGGATAGGAAATCTAAATAGGATTTCTTCTCTGCTAAAAGAGCTAACAAGCTTATCGCGATTAGATTTAGCCCGAAATTTAATCAGTAATATTTCCCCACTAAAAGAATTTACAAGCTTAACGAGATTAGGTTTATACGAAAATCTAATCAGTGATATTTCCATACTAAAAGAGTTTACAAGCTTAACGAGATTAGTTTTAAACAGTAATAAAATAAGTGATATTTCATCACTAAAAGATTTAACCAGTTTAACAAGCTTAGATTTAAGTTATAATCAAATAAGTGATATTTCATCACTAAAAGATTTAACCTGTTTAACAAGCTTAGATTTAAGTTATAATCAAATAAGTGATATTTCATCACTAAAAGATTTAACCAACTTAACGAGCTTAGTTTTAAACAGTAATAAAATAAGTGATATTTCATCACTAAAAGATTTAACCAACTTAACGAGCTTAGTTTTAAACAGTAATAAAATAAGTGATATTTCATCACTAAAAGATTTAACCAACTTAACAAGCTTAGATTTAAGTAGTAATCAAATCATTGATATTTCCCTAATAAAAGAGTTTACAAGCTTAACGAGTTTAAATTTAAGTAGTAATCAAATCATTGATATTTCCCTACTAAAAGAGTTTACAAGCTTAACGAGCTTGTATTTACACCTAAATCCAATTATAAATCCACCTGAAGAAATTGTTAATCAGGGTATAGAAGCAATCAGGAATTATTTTAAACAAATAGAAAAGGA
>JAIOSH010000397.1 GCA_021107685.1 Bacteroidales bacterium
AATTTTTTAACTTCTGAAAATTTATTCTTTAACTTTAACTGATAAAAATAAATCCCTGAACCCACACTCTCACCTAATTCATTTTTCCCGTCCCAAACAACCGAATATTATCTTGCTGCCTGATTTTTATTTACTAAAGTCCGTATTTCCTGCCCTGATAAATTATAAATATTTATAATCATTTTACTGAAAACTGCTAATCTATAACTGATTGTTGTTGAGTAATTAAAAGGATTCGGATAATTATTGTAAAGCAGTATATCCTGGAATAGTGGAGCTGTTTCAATAAAAACAGTGTTACTACTATCTACATAAATTGGCCAACCTTCCTGATTTTCATACCATGCAGAAATCGGTAGGTTATTATCCATATCGCTGACATAAGCATAAAGTTGCCATTTCCTATGTGCTGCCTGCTCTAAAAGTTTGAAACGTGTAATCAGATGTATGCAATGACTGCCATTAGTGTCCCAGGTAGTATTAGAGCCATCTATATATAGACCCTCTGTTCCTGTAATATCGCTCCAAAGCGTTGAACCTTCATCCTCCTTAGAATAAACATAATTATCGACCCATATCAGGTGCTGTTCAGGATCTGTGTCATTAATATTATTACCAATGTAAATGTCATGCAGGCTGGCTTGTGGAACATAAACGCCGTTGTGTGCCGGATCACCAAAATCTATCAGCCATGAGGTTCCTCCGACTGATAAATCCCTGCATCCGGGATCAAAGTAATTGCTTTCATAAAAGGAAATACCTGTTCCGACCCCGTTTTGATGGGTTGTTTGTCCTTTAAGTTTTAAGTTTTTAAATTCTACATTTTCAGCTTCCACCTCAAAAAAATCAACATCACCATTTTCAGCATGGCAAAAAGAAGGTATCCCCTCCCAATATGGCGGCTCATTTGGTTCACCGGGATCAACCACGCAAACATCTTGCAGCCCGGATGCACCGAGAAGTGCCAGGCTTTTATTTACTGTAACTGTGTTAACAAAGAGGTATTCGCCTGGCGGGAAAAATATTGTATCGCCCGGAGAGAAAATATTTATTGCTTGTTGAACTGCTACATCTGTAAAGCCGTTCACTGTATTCACATCTGCATAAATTATTGTAGAGGAATGAAACAATAAAAATACCTGGCAAAGAAAAATGATAAATAATTTTTTTGATTTTTTCATGATTACTTAAAATTCTTAATACTTTACTAATTTATGATAATAAACCATGTTAGTGGCTGGCATTATTATTCTTCTGTGTTGTTAATTATCTGTGTCAGTGCAGGCTCAATAGCCAATATATGCCAACCACCAAATACAATTAGAACTTTATTGTAATACTTTAATTGTTCCTCAATTTGTTGTATCAAATATTTGTCTCTAAGTTCTTTTGATTTTCTTGCAACCCCGCAAAAGTGATGGTTATTTCTAATAGGTGAAAAATCATCCGAATTTATACTGTCAATACAAAATTCTTTTTTAAAAAATTTCTTATAAAGACCTTTATAATAAGAAAACTGTTTTTCTTCAGAAGTTAGTTGAATTCCCTCTGATAATAAATAATTTTCAATGAAATCACTTTCATACAGGCTATCTAAATTTCCTTTTTCATCCCAATAAGTATAAGGTAAAACAAATCTTTCGGATGCAAAGAAAAATAGTGTTTCGTCTTTTGAATAATATTTTGATAATTCATCAAATTCTTTATTATCAGGCATATCTCCATTTAGCATTTTTATATTTTGATTGTCGCATAAAAATTTCAATAGTCCAAATTCGCCGTTTTTAATTATAGCAGAATTCTTATCAGAAAAGGTTTTGGTTATTTGTCCACCCTCATTAATTGCAATTTCCGGTTGAAAGTCAGCAAATATTTTTTCTATCTCTGCAAACATATTATTTGCCGTGTCTCGTGAGTGTAATGTCCCAATAACAATTAAATGCTTCTTGTTTTTATGTAAGTCAATAACATAAGGAACTTTGGGTAAGTTTCCTTTTTTGTCAACCTTAATGTCAAGATATGATATTAGCTTATAGTTTTCTGTTGTGTCAGGCTTAGAATTCCTGCAACTTGTCAAGATGCTAAAAATAAATATATAAGCCAGAATTTTAGTAATAATGTTTGTCATAGTTATGTGCATGTTCACTTTGTAAAAATTTCCAAAATTATATCAACAGATTATTTATTGAACAATGATTTTTTCTGAATATAAAAGCTTTCCATCAGAGATTTTTGCAAGATAAATTCCCTTAGGAAAGTTTGACAGGTCTATTTCTTTTCGTTCACTGAAAACATCATAAATAAGAACGCTTTCTCCCAACCAATTGTAGATTTCAAGTGTAATATTTTGGCTGTAATTTTCAACTTCTACTATAAATTTTCCGCTTGTTGGGTTTGGATATATAGCTACATTATTCAGTAACAACTTATCTGTAAATCCTGTTGTATATTGTTGTTTATACATTTTTGTGAGAATTTCACCAGGTGTATTGGTTTCACCGGCGATAACAAAATCAAGCTTTCCGTCATCGGTATAGTCTTCCCATAAAGCAATACTGGTGTTTAAACCAGGAAATGATTCCTGCAATAATAAAAAAACATCACTGCCGTCATTATGATATACTTTTGTGATTTTCATCGTTTGATTA
>JAIOSH010000095.1 GCA_021107685.1 Bacteroidales bacterium
AAAATCATTAACACAACTTGTGTTAGCCATTTTGCCTATAACAGCAAGCATGCACTTGTTAAAAACACTTTTTAAAACAACATCCCGAATACCATATTGGAATTATGCAATTTCTGACCCCAAAGGAGTAAAAACTGCACAATTGCTTACCGACAATCCCGAATTATTAAATAAAGACATTTTATCTGTAATATCACCATACATCAGTATAATAGCTATATTATTATCTGTCGGTGGTTTAGCCCTGTCGTTATTTATAATTCGGAAACAACAATATAAAAATAGAACATCAGGAATAATTTCGATTTTTACAGTTCTGATATATTCAAGTATATTTTTAATTACATTAAGTGCTTGGCGAATGTCTTAACCCGATTAACTCCTAACGCAACAAAGCTGTAAACAAATTGATTTAAAACAAAGTTTTATAAAATAATAACTTAAACCTTATAATGATCAATTATTCTGACGATAAAGAAATTCTAAGATTTTGGTTTGCAAAACCCAAGAATTTCAAAATCGGAGTTAAGAAAAAAGGAAAATAAACGCTGATAACCTTTAATAAACGAGCACTATTTAACAAAGGTCATACGTTTTGTTTCTGTATATTTATCAGTTGATAGTCTGTAGAAATAAATACCACCTTCTACTTCATTGCCATTATTATTTGTCCCGTTCCAGATGTATGTATAATTATCCGGCATTAAGTCAATATCTATTAATGTCTTTACCGATTTACCGGTTATATCAAAAATTTCAACCTGCACATGACAATTTTCATAAATATCGAAAGAGATAGTCGTAGATGAAGTAAAAGGATTAGGATAATTTATAAGATTAAAATCTGAGTTGTTAAGTAAAGAATATTCACTAATATCAACAAAGCCATAAGAATAGATTTGTTTTCCTTCATTAACCCATCCTTTTGCTTCCCAAACCTGAGTGAGTTGTTCAATCATATTTCCATTGGCATCGTAAGTTTTGTAGTGTATTTCATGGTTTACCCATGCACCGTTTTCCCATTCTTCAACAAAATCTTCTATTTCCTGCCAGTCTGCATTATATGTATAGGTGTTATGTAAAAAGTTTTCCCATGCACCGCCTTCCCATGATAATTTTAACCTTTCAGTAGCATTTCCTCCGCCATCATAAGTCCAGAATGTATTATACTCATTTTCCCAAGCTCCTTGCCACCACAATTGCTTAAGTTCTTCCATTAATAAATTATTATCATAAGTATAATAATGAATATCAAAATTCTCCCACACTTGGTTTAAGAAATCCCAATCTAATTCTAATAGTTCTATCATATAACCATTCCCATCATAGGTGAACAACAATTTATGACTATTTACCCACTGCTCCTCTAACCATGTTTGGCTTAGCAGTTCAATAAGATTTCCATTGCCATCATATGTATAGGTATCTTTACCAATTAAATCCCATTCTTCTGTTTGTGAATTCCATAAATACCAAAACGACTCCATAGGTTGACCACTCGCACTATTGGTGTATTCCATCTTCATAGCTTTTACCCATGTGTTTTCCACCCATATATATATAATTATCTCTATCAAAAACTCATTATTATCATAAGTATTTTCCATTTTCATTTCATTCACCCAATCTCCATTTTCCCATTGCATATAAAGAACTTCAAGAACAACAAAACCATCTTTTTCTGTTAGTGTTTTCACTATTTTATCTCCACTAACATCAATCGGGTTTTTAATATTAATAGCTTTTTTGATTTTTTCCCAATTATCGGGTAAATCAGTTGTAATACTCGCTGTTACACTTGATGCAATAGCAACAAAAAACAGCACGATAAAAAATTTTGTAAATGTTTTCATTTTTTGTTCCTCCATTAATTAGTTTTTAAATAAAAAAATAGATATAAAGCAAAATTAAATATGAAATTATTAATAACATATAGGGTAAAATACTTAAATCATATACGATTATTACCGTATTTAGACTTCAAATATATGAAAAATTATGTTAATCTCCAAATATTATTTTTTTAACAAATTTTTACAAAGCAATAGAATAAAATTCCAAGTATCTTTGCAAAGTTTATTTCATCTGTTTAAAATTTAGTAATATATTAACTGTTTGCCACTTATATTTTAGTCATTTTCTTGTGTGTCTCAATATAAAAAAAACATGAGTGTTTTATCAGAACAATTTATTTAAAATTGAAAGTCGAATTACAAAATAACATTAAACAATTTACCGATAAAAAGATTGATTTTGAGGAAAATCTTGAGATTTACGGTGCACGTGTTCATAATCTGAAAAATATTGATGTTATAATTCCACGAAACAAATTAGTGGTTATAACGGGATTAAGCGGAAGCGGTAAATCATCCCTGGCTTTTGATACGATTTATGCTGAAGGTCAAAGAAGATATATGGAAACCTTTTCAGCTTATGCCAGACATTTTATCGGTAACCTCGAACGACCTGATGTAGATAAAATTAAAGGATTAAGTCCTGTTATCTCAATTGAACAAAAATCAACTAATAAAAATCCCCGTTCCACAGTAGGTACTATTACAGAAATTTATGATTTTTTACGATTACTGTTTGCAAGAATATCTGATGCGTATTCTTATGTTACAGGTGAAAAAATGGTTCGATACAGCGAATCACGTATAATTGAATTAATAATTGAAAATTTTTCAAATAAAAATATTTCAATACTTGCTCCTGTTGTTAAAGGAAGAAAGGGACATTACAGGGAATTATTTGAGCAAATTCGCAAACTGGGATTTATTAAAGTTCGTACAGATGGAATAATTCGTGAAATTACTTTTGGTTTGAAGTTAGACAGGTATAAGGTTCATGATATTGAAATTATTATAGATAAAATTACTGTAAATTCCGATTCTAAGAACCGCATTGCTCAATCCGTTCAAACAGCTATGAAACACGGTAAAGGTATCATTATGATAATTGATAATGAAACCGGTGAATCCAAACATTATAGTCGTTCTTTAATGTGCCCCACAACCGGTATTTCCTTTAATGAACCTGAACCAAATACTTTTTCTTTTAACTCGCCTTATGGTGCCTGCCCTAAATGTAATGGTTTGGGAACAATAACAGAGATAACTTTTAATAAAATTATTCCGGATAAATCCAAAAGCATTAGAAAAGGCGGTATCATTCCAATTGGTGAATACAAAAACAACTGGATATTCCATCAAATGATAGTTATAGGTGAAAAATATGGTTTTGATCTGAACACACCTATTAAAGATATACCCGAAGAAGCTATCACTACTATTTTATACGGTTCAAATGAAAGCTTTATTGTTAAAAAAGAATTTCTCGGCGTAACATCAACCTATTCCCTGAACTTTGAAGGAATTATTAATTTTATAACAAACCAGTATAATGAATCATCCTCTAATAGCATAAAAAAATGGGCAAGAGGATTTATGAACCTGATTGATTGTCCTGAATGTAGGGGCGCAAGATTAAAAAAGGAATCCCTGCATTTTAAAATTGCAGGTAAAAATATAGCTGAGCTTGCAAAATATGACCTGATTAAATTGGATGAATGGTTTAATAATATTGAAAATTTTCTTGATGAGCGTAAACTTAAAATAGCTTATGAGATTATCCGCGAAATACAAACAAGAATACATTTTCTTTTAGATGTAGGATTAGATTACCTGGCATTGAACAGGACTGCAAAAAGCCTGTCAGGTGGCGAATCGCAACGTATCAGGCTGGCAACACAGATTGGCTCACAATTGGTTGGTGTATTGTATATTTTAGACGAACCAAGCATAGGTCTGCATCAACGTGATAATTTGAGATTAATAAAATCATTGAAAGAACTAAGGGATATTGGAAATTCCGTCATTGTTGTTGAACATGATAAAGAAACAATACTTCTATCCGATCATGTTGTTGATATTGGTCCCGGAGCAGGAAGGCACGGTGGTAAAATTGTTGCTTACGGTTCTCCAAAAGATATTATAAATTGCAAAACAATTACCTGTGAATACCTTCAGGGAAAAAAAGAGATTAAAATACCGGAAAAAAGAAGAAAAGGTAATGGACTTTTTTTAGAGCTTCAGGGTGCAAAAGGTAATAATCTTAAAAATATTTCCCTGCATTTACCTCTTGGAAAATTTATTTGTATTACAGGGGTTTCGGGAAGTGGAAAATCTTCACTTATCAATGAAACATTATATCCAATTCTTAGCCGACATTTTTACAGGTCTGATAAAAAACCTTTAGAGTATGATTCTATTACAGGTTTGAAAAATATTGACAAAGTCATAGAAATTGATCAATCTCCTATCGGAAGGACTCCGCGTTCAAACCCAGCAACATATACAGGAGTATTTGATGAAATAAGAAAATTATTTGCTCAATTACCCGAATCACAAATCCGTGGTTATAAACCCGGCAGGTTTTCATTTAATGTTAAAGGAGGAAGATGTGAAACATGTCGTGGTGCAGGTGTACGAATTATTGAAATGAATTTCCTGCCTGATGTTCAAGTTTTATGTGAAACCTGTAATGGAAAACGTTACAACCGTGAAACACTTGAAATAAGGTATAAAGGAAAATCAATAAATGATGTGTTAAATATGACTATTAACCAGGCAACAGATTTTTTTCAAAATATACCTGCAATCATACAAAAAATCAGAACCGTTAAAGAAGTCGGATTAGGCTATATTACACTTGGACAACAATCTACTACTCTTTCAGGAGGAGAAGCTCAACGTGTTAAATTAGCTGCGGAATTAGCAAAACGCGATACTGGTAAAACATTGTATATCCTTGATGAACCTACAACAGGCTTGCATTTTGAAGATGTAAAGGTTTTGTTAGATGTTTTAACCCGTTTGTTAAATAAAGGAAACACTATTTTGATAATAGAACACAATATGGAAGTCATTAAAGTAGCGGATCATATTATTGATATGGGTCCGGAAGGAGGAGACAGAGGCGGAACTATTATTTGTGAAGGCACACCCGAAGATATTATTGATAATTCTGAAAGTTATACTGCTGATTATTTAAAGAGAATTATTAACAGCCAACCTTCTGAACTCATTAAATAAGGGATGCTCAAAAAAGAATCGCAAGTTTACCCTGTAATGAAATATATCAGGGAGCACTTATAATTCATTTTATTATCAACATTATCTTCACGTCAAGGAAAGAAAAAAATATCAAAATGAAATAGAACGCTGATAACACGGATTTAATTGATTTTCGCGGATTTAAATGTCTGTGTAAATCCGCATAATCCGCATTATCTGTGTTCTATTCTTCATAAAGTTAACGCTAATGCGAAGTTTCGGGATAAGAAGTTGGGACAAAGCTGTTCCGATTCGCTATAGCTGTAAATGGTAACAAAATTTTAGTAAGATTTTATTTCCCCTCCTCCAAAAATAACTAATCCTTTAATAAGTAATGTTTTTTCAGGATTGTCGGTATTGGGATTTACATTTCTTTTATCGCTAAAGCCGCCGAAAACCGATACAACATCGGTTTTTATATGCCAGTCATCGGGAACAATAAATTTTGAACCACCAAAAACAGTAAATACATCTATTACACAATTATCTTTTGCAGGAACAGCCCCTTTAAAATTGAATTCGGAGCCACCAAATATAGCAGTAACTTTCCCTCCTTTGAAATTTTGAGAAACAATATTTCTGTTTCCTCCTCCGAAAAGTGCAAGGTCATCAATATAATCAACGTCATTTTTCGAATCGGAAGAATCGAATTTATCTTTAAAATCTTCGCCTTGACGTTGAAAACTCCATCTCCGGCTAAGCAAGATAACTCCAAAGCCTATAAGCACTAAGGGCCAGAATATTTTTCTGAAACTTATATGAAAATTATAAAATTCGGGCAACCAGAATATAATTCCCAGTGAAATTAATACTATCCCTGTAATACGTTGATCTTTATGGTATATGGCTATTAAACCTATACCTATAAGCAGTGTTTTCCAGGATATTAAGTAATACCTGAAATTGAATGAAAAGATATCATAAATATCTAATACGAGAAAAAAGCCTAAAGCAATTAATAATATGCCGGCTATTAGTCTTCTGTCTGAACGTTGTTTTTCCATGTTTATATTTTTTTAATTGTTAATAATGCTGCAAAAATAATATGACATTTTACAGAAGTAAATTAAAAATCGGCGAAATGATGATATAAATCGGTGAAATGAGAAAATATTATATTATTAGTGCCTAAAGTTTGGAATGCCTACACTTCGACTTTGCTCAATGTAAAAAAATGCCTAAAGTTTTAGTTACTTGCCAATATTATAATTATTTTTTTAATTTTATCCCGAACCTTCGCATAGGCGTTAACTTCGTCAAAATAATATATTTATGTTGCTTATTATCAATTCATTGAAATATTGTTCGGAAAATTATATAATTTTAAAATATCAAAATGAAATAGAACGCTGATAACACGGATTTAATTGATTTTCGCGGATTTAAATGTCTGTGTAAATCCGCATAATCAGCGTTATCCGTGTTCTATTCTTCA
>JAIOSH010000047.1 GCA_021107685.1 Bacteroidales bacterium
AAACCAGGGAAAAATCTTCAACAAGAGGAAATAAAAAACCTTATAAAGGAGTTATTTACCTGTAAAGTTCCGGATTCCTCTCCAGATGGCAAACCAACTTTAACAATAATTACGGTAGAGGAATTAGAAAAAAATTTCAAATAAAAGATAAATTTAATGAATAATCAACAATACAGACCTACGGGATTTAGAGTATTACCACCGGTTGTAAAAAATCTTTTAATTATTAACGGATTATTTTTTCTGGCAACTATAGGTTTTAGCACTACTTTTAATATTGATTTAAGCGATTTGCTCGGTTTACACTATTTTGCAGCAGAAAAATTCAAGCCATACCAGTTTATAACATATATGTTTATGCACGGTGGTTTTTCTCATATTTTATTCAATATGTTTGCTTTATGGATGTTTGGGAATGTGCTTGAAAATGTCTGGGGACCAAAACGTTTCCTGATTTATTATTTAGTTACAGGAATTGGTGCAGCTTTAGTTCATTATTTAGTTTTTTATATAGAAATTTCACCTATCCTTACTTCAATTAATAATTATTTAGAAAATCCATCATTAATTAAATTCAAAGAATTTATAAGCTCCTCAAACTTTCAGGTTGTTTCCTATGATATTCAGAATCATTATAATGAATTTATTAATAATTATAATAGTTTGATATTAAGTAATCAGGACAAGGCACTTCAGGCGACAATGGATTTTATGCAACAATATAAGATTGATTATCTTAATGCACCCGTAGTAATTGGTGCGTCGGGAGCTGTTTTTGGCATTTTGCTTGCTTTCGGAATGATGTTCCCAAATTCAGTAATATATCTTTATTTTGCCATTCCTATAAAAGCCAAATATTTTGTAATGCTCTATGGCGCACTTGAATTATACCTTGGCTTTTCCGATACAACAAGCAATGTTGCACATTTTGCACATCTCGGTGGTATGATTTTTGGTTTCTTCCTTATCAGATATTGGAAAAAACATTAAACTGACAATTTGTACAAAGACATGAATCATTATTCAAATCCATTAAACGAAATAAAAAAGTTTTTTATAAATAAATCCTCCTTATCCCAATTAATACTTATTAATATTATTGTATGGCTAATTATCCGTATTATCAGTGTAATTTTATTTTTATTTAATAATGAAGGGGGAATACAACATTTGATTATCTGGTTAGGTGTGCCGGCTAACTTAGATTTATTAATAACACGACCATGGACATTATTTACTTATATGTTTCTGCATTATGATTTCTGGCATATTCTTTTTAATATGTTATGGCTCTTTTGGTTTGGCAAGATATTTTTAGAATATTTAAGCAGCAGACAGTTAGTCTCAACATATATACTCGGTGGATTGGCAGGAGCAATTTTATATGTTATTTCATATAATATTTTCCCGGTTTATCGTGATGTTTTTCCTAATTCCGTCGCATTAGGTGCTTCTGCTTCGGTAATGGCAATTATTGTTGCCATTGCTTTTTATGTACCCAATTACACTATTCATTTAATGTTTATTGGTCCAATAAAAATTAAATATATTGCAATTGTTTCGGTTATCCTGGATTTTATGATGATACGTTCCGGAAATTCCGGTGGACATATTGCACATCTTGGAGGTGCTTTATGGGGTTTATATTTTATTTATCTGTTAAAAAAAGGAAAGGATATTAACAGGTATTTCTATGGCTTTAATTTTAAAAAAATTTTTAAACCTTTCTTCAAGACTAAAAAATCAAAATTCACCAATGTTCATTATAATTATAATAATAAAAGACCTGATTCTGATGAAAATTATAATTATAAAAAAGTAGAAAAACAGGAAAAAATTGATAAAATACTGGATAAAATATCAAAATCGGGTTATGAAAGCCTTACCAAAGCAGAAAAAGAATTTCTTTTTAAAATGAGTAATAGAAATTAATCAGGCAAGTACAAATTATATTAATTGAACAAAAAATCAAATAACAAATATAAAATATCTTTCCCAGTCAGGATAATATTGTTTTTAAATTTCCTTGCTGTTTTGTTATTATTAATTTCCTATACGGCATCTTACATTAATCCTGAAAGATCCTCTATTGTTGCTTTTATTGGTTTGATTTATCCCTTTCTGTTTCTATTAAATGTGTTTTTTATTTTTTTATGGCTGTTTATAAAAAAAAGATACTTATTTATTTCGCTTATAGCTATATTGATAGGTTGGAATCATATAGGCAGATTTATCCAATACAATTCGGAAAAAAATATTAATAATACCCAACCAAAACTTAAAATACTTTCATATAATGTTCAAAATTTTGTAAAACAAAATATTACAAATACTACTCATATTAAAGATTTTCAAAACAGGAATAAGATATTTGATTTTATTAAAAACCAATCGGCAGATATAATTTGTATCCAGGAATTTCTGTCAGACGGAGAAAGATACCTTTATCTTCTTGAGGATTTTGGAAACCAAAATAACACACCCTATCATTATTATAGTAATTATTATTTACTTAAAAAAAATAAAATTGATGCGATTGCCACTTTTAGTAAATACCCGATTATTAATAATGAAACAATAAGATATGAAAAGAAAAATATTTGTATTTATTCGGATATAATTTTTAATAATGATACTATACGTGTTTATAATGTTCATCTTGCATCAATTCGTTTAGGACACGATGATTACTCGTTTTTTTCCGACCTGACCTCACAACAAAATCAAAATACGGATTTGAAAAAAAAATCAAAAAAAATATTATCAAAATTAAAAGTCGCTTTTCTAAAAAGAGCACAACAAGTTGAAATTATTTCAGAACAAATAAAAAAATCTCCTTTTCCTGTTATTATTTGCGGTGATTTTAATGATACTCCTACTTCGTTTACATATCATGTTTTATCAAAAAATTTAAAGGACACATTCGTTGAAAGTGGTAATGGCTTTGGAAACACATATATTGGAAAAATTTTACCATCTTTTCGTATTGATTATATATTCTATGATGACAAATTTGACTCATACGATTTTAAAATATCTAAAGTTAAATTTTCAGACCATTATCCTATCTCCTGCTATCTTGTTATAAATCAATAAATTCAGGTGTATTATTACTGATTATAACGTTTTGCTATGCTGAGGTTTTACTGTTCTGCAACATATTGTAAAATAGAATATCAGATATTTATAGAAATTCATAGAAATTTGTAGATATTAAGATAGAATTCTCAATAAATTTCTATCAATTTCAACAAATATCCTTAATTTCAATAATTTATATTGCATAATGTAAAGCTAATCATTTTTCAACACAGTAAAGTGTTATAATGAGGATTATTAATTTAATTAAAAATTCGTTTTTTTTATATTAGAATAAATATCTAATTTTGTGCGTTTTTTCAATAACTCTAAATAAATTAATTATAAAATATTTAAGGATGAAAAGGTTTATTTTTTTGTTAATAGTATTTGCATTGCCATTTTCAACAATTAATTTATTTGCTGCTAATCCGGTTGATTCCGTTTTACAAAAAAGAAATAGTGCTTATCAGGATTACAAAGCATTTAAAGAATCCATGAAAGAAAGAACATGGTTAAACCTTATTAATCTTAATTTTAAAATTGAAGATGTTGTTAAAATTGATGATAAAATAATTGAGATTTATTTACCTGCGGAAATTAATAAAAATATAGAACTTTCTAAACAATTAACAGAGCTGAACAATGAATTTGAACTTTTAAAACAGAAAAATATTGAACAACAAAACCAACTGAAAGAAAACAATGATAAGATACAAATTTTAATAATTGCTCTTGGATTTACATCATTATTATTTATAATATTTCTGATATTGTTTATTAATAAATTTTTAAGACATAAAAAAATTCAGCCTGAAATTAATAAAATTGAAAAA
>JAIOSH010000436.1 GCA_021107685.1 Bacteroidales bacterium
AACTCTATCGGTAAGCCGTATGAGGGAAAACTTCAAGTACGGTTTGATGTAGGGGGTACTGATAGTCTATACTAATTTTATTATCTTTGTGTAAAATTTTGAGTAGGCTATCAGGCTCTACTCTACGACTGTTTTAAAACCATTAAAAAACAATTATTTTGACAAAACAGCAAAACGTATGATTTTTAAAAACAGCTATTTAGAAAATTACAGATTGAGTACAAATAACAATATTCTGAGTTATTAGACAGACTGCCGTTACCTGCAAGCAAGACAGACGAGATGACTAAATTGAACAAAAAAGTAAAAAACATAATAGATAAAATTTATCCGATATCTGAAAAATCATTTCAGGAAATTGAAAGATTGATAGAATTTGAGACTTTCAAAAAAGGAGAAACTTTTATACAAAAAAACAAACGAAATAAAAAGGAATATTTTGTCCTAAGTGGAGTTTGCAAAAGCTATTTAATAAACCCGGACGGAAACGAAATTACATTATCATTCTTTTTAGAAAAATCCATTTTATCACCTTATTCAATCAGAACTTCAAAGAATATTTCTAATCAATATTTCAAAGCCTTAACAGATTTAGAATTGTCATCAATTAACGCCAAAGAATTTGAAACCTTAATGATTGAAAATATTGAAATCCGAAATTTTGCAAATACAGTCCTGCAAAATGAACTTATCTCTAAAGTCGAAAAAGAAATCGGACTTGCCTCACTCACAGCAAAAGAAAGACTAATCGAATTTAGAAAGAAATACAGGGTTTTAGAAAATATCATCCCGCATACTGATATTGCATCCTATTTGGGAATAACAAACATTTCTTTAAGTCGTCTGCGAAAAGATTTAATAAATTAATTGTTTTTTATCATTTGTTAATGGCAATCATTATTTATCGCTATAATTTTGTAGAAAATTAAAACGATAAAAAATGGAAAATTCAAATAATTATAAATTCTCAATAAAAAATATTAAACCTTTTTGGTATCTACTTATTGGAATTGCAACAATTTCGGCATCACATATGTCTTTTAGCATTGATTTAATTGCTTGGACAGCAAATGTTCCTTTTTTGATTTATTTAAGCATTACAAAAGGTTGGAAATCAAGATTGGTGTTTGTTTTGGCATTGATAGTTGCATGGTCTTTTGTTGTTCTAAAAATTATTACACCGCCAATTCCATATTTGATGATTTTTTTATTCTCAATTTCTATCAGTTTATTTCATCTTCCTGCATATTTGATTTGGGATAAATTTAAAAATCATAACCGGTCAATTTTAATCTTTCCGACCATTCTCACTATTATGGAATGGATACAATATACGTTTACGCCCTTTGCCAGTTGGGGAATTTCAGCATATACGCAATCTCATAGCATTAATATAATGCAAACCGTATCTTTATTTGGAATGCCGGGATTAAGTTTTCTAATTTATTGGATTAACATTTCAATTGCAAAAACTATTATCAATAGAAAAACAACTTTAATTTCATTTCAAATACCAATAATTGTTCTTTTAGTATTAATCGTATTTGGCTCACTTCGTTTTGATATTGGAAAATCGAAAGGAGTAGAAACTATAACTGTGGCAGCAGTTGGAACAAATTCGGAAGTTAACGGTTTACCTTTACCGTCAAAAGAAAGTAATGAAAAAGTTGTGTCTGATTTATTAGCAAGAACAAGAACAGCATCAAAAGGCGGTGCTAAACTAATTGTATGGAACGAAGCGTCATTTTTTACTTTACCCAAAGATGAACCAATTTGGACTAATTCAATAAAATCATTAGCAAAAGAATTAAATATATCAATAATTGCATCTTATGTTATGCTTGTGTCGGAAATACCTTTTAAATACGAAAATAAATATCTTTTTATCAATCCAAAAGGCAAAATTGAATATTCCTATTTAAAACATCAGCCTGTTCCCGGAGAACCTGCAATAAAAGGAATAAAACCAATGAAAGTAACCAATATTTCGGAAACTAAAATTGGTAGTGTAATCTGTTATGATTATGATTTTCCGTATCTCGCACAAGAATTAGGAAAATTAGATGCTGATATTGTAGCTGTTCCTTCATCTGATTGGCGTGGAATTGACCCTTTGCATACAAGAATGTCGGCATTTAGGGCAGTTGAGCAAGGACATTCAATAGTAAGGTCAACAAGATTTGGACTTTCATCTGCAATAACACCATATGGAGAAATGATTTCACAGATGAGTAGTTTTGATAAAAACAACAAGATAATGATAGCTGATTTGCCTGTTCATAGAATTAATACTATGTATTCAATAATTGGGGATATTTTTATATATTTGTGTTTTTCTTTTGTTATATTCTTTTTTATAAGTGTTTCACGAGAAAAAATAATATGAATACAGAATTTATAAGCAAAGCTAAAGCCGGTTTATTAATTAAAATTCTCGGCATACTTCAATTGGCAATTGGTTTGCTTTCACTTGGAATTGCCCCATTAGAAATATATAGTTTTTACTTATTCTCTGAAGGTGAAAGATTTCACTTTGATGGATTTGGAGTAGGTTCATTTTTATATGGATTAATCTTTGCTCAAATAATTGGTTACTATTTTATTGCATTTATATTTATCACAATAGCGTATGGACATTTAAAATTAAAAGACTGGGCTTTGAAATTATCAAAAAGTTGTATCTGGTTCTGGATAATATTTGGATTGCCAATTATGATGTTTTTTTTACCATTGTTATCAATGAAGGAAATTGATATTAAATATCCAATCTTTTTTTCAGCATTTATTATATTATTATTTATTGTTATAATTCCGGGATTGCTTCTTTCTTTTTATAATCA
>JAIOSH010000110.1 GCA_021107685.1 Bacteroidales bacterium
GAACAAGGAATAATGAATACTGAAAAAATACAAAATAACAAGAGAACGTTTGATTTAGAAGATAGATTTTATGCTGAGTTTGTCGAAGTATAATTGATTTTGCTATTCGGATAAGTGAAGTTGCCGAAGCATTACCTAATACTACGTTAGTAAAATAAATCCAATAATCAAAGAGAACAATGAACTAATTTCCATATTTGTAAAAAGCATAGAAACAGCGAAAAATAATAAGAAAAATTAAATATCCGGTATTATTGCAAATAGTTAAAACTTCATTATTCAAAATTCCTTGTTCAGTATTCATTATTAAAAGGAATTATACAAATGAAAATGAATTTAATTGAACTCAGCAACTCAAAATATAATTTAACCACTTTAGGGCGATAGTATCTTAATTTTAATATTCTAATGGAAAAAATACGAAAATACTGGAATGAGAAACCTTTGCTGATAATAATGTGGACTGCTGTGATTGTCAGAATAATTGCAGTTGTTTTTTCAAAAGGCTGGGGCATGCATGATGATCATTTTTTGGTTATTGAGGCTTCTCAATCATGGGTTGATGGTACGGATTATAATAACTGGCTTCCCGGAAGTAATGGTAATATTACCCCTTCAGGACATAGTTTCTTTTATGTTGGATTTCATTACCTGTTATTTTCATTATTAAAAGTATTAAACATTTTTGACCCTCAAATGAAAATGTTTGTAGTAAGATTTCTACATGCAGCCTTTTCGCTGATAACTGTTTATTTTGGTTTTAAAATTACTGAAAAACTTTCCAATACTAAAAATGCAAAAATAGCAGGACTGTTACTATCAATTTATTGGTTTATGCCTTTTTTAAGTGTCAGAAATTTAGTTGAATTTACTTGTATCCCTTTTTTAATTCTCGGAATATGGATAATAATTAAAACCAAACCCGGTAAAAATATATTACTTTTTTATTTTTTTGCAGGTTTAATAACAGGCTTGGCATTCTCAATCAGGTTTCAGTCATTGACTTTTGCAGGAGGCATAGCCCTGGCAATATTAATACAAAAAAAATGGAAAGAAACATTTTTATTTGGAACGGGTGTATTAGTAGCTGTATTCTTAATACAAGGTATTATTGATTATTTTGTATGGGGTTATCCTTTTGCCGAACTTACGGAATACATAAGATATAATATAGAGAATGCTTATAATTATAATGTAATAGCTTGGTATAGTTACATTTTATTATTACTTGGAATTTTATTACCACCTGTAAGCATATTTCTTTTTTTTGGTTTTTTCTATACATGGAAAAAACATCTGCTTATTTTTTTACCGACATTACTTTTCTTACTTTTTCATTCATATTTTCCTAACAAGCAAGAACGTTTTATTCTTCCTATTGTGCCATTTATAATAATACTTGGAATAATAGGATGGAACAAATTTATTGAAAGAGCAGGTTTCTGGCAAAAAAGAAAAAAAATACTTAAATATTGCTGGGTCTTTTTCTGGATAATAAATTTATGCTTACTTCCTGTAATCTCAACAATGTATTCAAAAAAAGCCAGGGTAGAATCAATGATATATCTTTCAAAATATAAAGACATAAAATATCTTTTGTTAGAAGACACAAATCATCAGGATGCTAAAATGGTTCCAAGATTTTATTTGGGTCAATGGGTAGGTGAGCATTATATTACGCAAAGCCGTCCGATTGAAAAATTCAACAAAAATATTCCGAAAGACCAAAGATATTCTCCAAGGTTTATTTTATTTTTTGAAGATAAAAATCTTGTTCAGCGTGTTGAGAGTATTAAAACATTATTTCCCAATATAGAATATGAAACAAGTATCAATCCCGGATTTGTTGATAAGATACTTCACAAGCTGAATCCTATAAATGCTAATCAAACAATATATATATACAGAAATAAAGATTTTTATCATTAACAATCACCATGCTAAAACATAGTGCTAAATTTTTTAATGCTAAATTCATAACCTGATAATTCAAAATCGCTATATTAAAATAAACATCCATGACTAAAGAAGAAGCTGAAATTAAAATTCAAGAGCTTACTCATATAATCAATAAACATAATTATAATTATTATGTTTTATCTCAGCCTGTAATTACTGATTATGATTTTGATATGCTTTTGGAAGAGCTTATTAAATTAGAAAAGCAATATCCTGAATTTGCCGAACCAAATTCTCCAAGCAAAAGAGTAGGAGGGGAGATCACTAAAGATTTTAAGCAGGTTGCACATAAATATCCTATGCTTTCTCTAAGTAACACATATTCAGAACAAGAATTATTAGATTTTGACCAAAGGATAAAAAAAATAATTAGCAATGATATTGAATATGTTTGTGAATTAAAATATGATGGTGTTTCTATCAGCCTGAATTATTTGAATGGTAATCTGAATATAGCAGTAACCCGTGGAGATGGCGAACAAGGAGATGACGTAACAACAAATATTAAAACAATTAAAAGTATTCCTTTAAAGTTAAGAGGTGATTATCCGGATGAATTTATAATAAGAGGTGAGATTTTTATACCACATAAGGATTTTGAAAAATATAATAAAGAAAGGGTTGAAATTGGTGAAATGCCTTTTGCCAATCCTCGAAATGCTGCATCAGGAAGTATTAAAATGCAGGATTCGGCTGAAGTTGCAAAACGCCCTTTAGATTGTTATCTGTATTATTTATTAGGAGATAAGCTTCCGTTTAAAATGCATTATGACAATATGATTAAAGCCAAAGAATGGGGATTTAAAATTCCAAATCAGATTGCCAAATGTAAGAACATTAAAGAAGTTTTTGAATTTATCTCTGATTGGGATGAAGCGAGGAAAACTTTACCTTTTGATATTGATGGCGTAGTAATAAAGGTTAATTCTTATGAGCAACAGCAAAA
>JAIOSH010000107.1 GCA_021107685.1 Bacteroidales bacterium
GGAAGAATAAAATCAGTGATCATGGGTTTCATTTCAAATGGAACTCCAGGCATAGAAACAAATATTTTTCCATTCTTTTCAAACCACATTCCCGAAGCAGTTCCATTTGTGTTTCTTATTGGTAAACAATTTTCGGGTAATTCAGCTTGTTTTTTGTTAAGCTTTGTTACTTTAAAACCCCTTTGTTTAAATAATTTTTTAATGTCTTTATATGCCTGTTCATTAAATATCAAAGAAGTTTTAAAATATTCACAAAGTACTTGTTTGGTAATATCATCATTTGTTGGACCAAGTCCGCCTGTAATAAGAATTATATCAGAACGGGATTGTGCTTCTTGTATAGAATTTAATATCTGTTCCCTGCTATCGGAAATTGTTGTTATTTGATAAACTTTTATTCCTGTTCGATTTAATTGCTGTGCAATCCAGGATGAATTTGTATTAATTACCTGTCCGATTAATAGTTCATCCCCTATGCTTATAATTTCGGCATTCATCATTTGTTTTTAAATTACTAATTAACGGTTTTGTATAAATAATATATTTATAATTAGTGCTTACACGAAAACTATTCAAAACTGTCATTTCGAGTGGAGCGAGAAATCTCATGCCCCGTTATACAGATTAATGGAGATTTCTCCCTTTGGTCGAAATGACAAGAAGCAACGTTTTCGTTCAGGGCTAATTAAAAACTCCTAAAAGAAGCATTACCAATTTCTTTAGGAATAATTGACATTACAGGAATTTCTGATTCTCTTATTATTTCCTGTGCAGCAGAACCAAGAAAAAATTTAGCAAAGCCTGTTTCCTGTTGAGTCATTATCATAATCAAATCAATATCCTCTTGTTTTCTTGCATAAATTAAAACTTTTTGAACTATAGATTTATCAGTAGAAATTTTTTTTAAGATTTTAGCAGAACATTCAATATTGCCGGCTTCAATAAATTTTTTTACTTGTTTGATTTGAGACTGAAATTTGATTATATCCGATTCATCGGCTTTTGACCATACTGCTGAAACAACTTTTATTGATGAACCGAAATATTTAGCAATTTTAATTGCCATTGTAACTTTCTGTCTTGTTTCGCGGGACAAATCCAAAGGTAAAAGAATACTACGGCATCCATTATAGTGATGTTCTCCATTTATACTTATAACAGGACGTTTTGAAGAACGTATTATACGGTGTGCATTTGCTCCTATAGCTTTATTATTGATTTCTCCATTCAGATTACTTGTACCTATTACAATAAATTCGGCATCAATTTTTTCTGCAACTTCATTAATTTTTGAATAAATTTTCCCAAATTCAAAAATGGTATTTATTTTTATCCCGGATTCTTTAGAAGATTTTTGTGCTAATTCTACAAGATTTTTTTTGATTTTTTCAATTATTTCATCATTTTGAGCACGGGTGAATATTTTAGGAAAAATTCCTGTTTCTTCAAGTACATATAACAATGTAATATCTAAATTAATCAATCTGGCTAAATTATATGATTGCTTTAATGCTAATAAAGATTGTTTATTAAAATCTATTGGTACTAAAATATTATTGTTATTTACATTCATATTTATAAATTTGTTGTTTTTTTAAAGCAAAATTAGAAATATTATTTTATAAAATATGAAAAAAATCAAGGAGTCGGAATTAATTATCAATCCTGACGGAAGCATTTATCATTTAAGACTAAGACCCGAACAACTTGCCGATACTGTCATTATTGTCGGCGACCCCCAAAGAGTTGCTGTTGTTTCTAATTATTTTGATACAATTGAATATAAAATTCAAAACAGGGAACTTATTTCACATACAGGATATTTAAATAATAAACGATTAACTGTTCTTTCAACCGGTATGGGCACCGACAACCTTGATATTGTTGTTAATGAACTGGATGCTATTGTTAATATTGATTTTAATACCCGAAAAATAAAAGAAAGAAAAATTTCATTAAATATCATACGTTTAGGAACTTCGGGGGCTTTTCAGGGCGATATTCCTGTTAATACTTTTATAGCATCAGAATATGGCTTAGGTTTAGATGGACTTTTAAATTTTTATAATCCTGAAAAAAATATTTTTAAAGATAATATTTCTCAGGCATTTATACAACATTCAAAATGGCCCGATAATTTACCTAAACCTTATGTTGTTAAATGTTCAGAAAAACTTATAAAAAAACTTGGAAAAGATATGTTGAAAGGTATAACAGCCACTGCTCCCGGATTTTATGGTCCGCAGGGAAGAAAATTAAGACTTGACCTCGCTTACCCTGAATTGTATAAAAAAATTGAAACTTTTAATTTTAAAGGTAATAAAATTGTTAATTTTGAAATGGAAACTTCTGCACTTTACGGTTTAGGTTCATTATTAGGTCATAATACACTTACTGTATGTGTTGCAATTGCAAATAGAATTACCCAAAAATATAATAAGGACTATAAAAAAACAGTAGTAAAACTAATTGAACTTATTTTAGAAAAAATTACACAACTCGATTAAACATACAATATTATGTTAATAACAAAACATTTAAAAATAACTTTATTTTTTATTTTGATAATTCCTGAAATTTTATTTTCAGGGACTTTTTCTGATGGACAGATAAAAAAAATTGATAGCCTTGAAAAAATATTAGCAACATCCTCTCCCAAAGAAAAACCTGATATTCTTAACAAATTGTCAAAAAAATATTTTTCTGTATCTCTTGATAAATCTTATGATTTTGCTATTAAAGCATTAGAAATTTCAAAGGAATTTAATAATAAAGCGGATGAAGCATTAGCTAATTACAATTTGGGTAATTATTTCTATACAAAAAGTGATTTTGAAAATTCATTGGATTATTTTAAAAGGTCATTGGAAATAGAAGAAGAATTAGGGAATAAAAAAAATATTGCAAAAGTTTCTAATAATATTGGAATAGTGTATTATGATTTAGGAAATTTTGAAAAAACATTAAAGTATTATTTGAAATCATTACGCCTTGAAGAAGAATTGGAAAACACACAAGGTATTGCACATTGTCTGAACAATATTGGTATTGTATATGCTGCATGGGGCAATAAGGAAAAGGCTCTTGATTATTATGAAAAATCATTGAAATTAGAAGAAATTTTAGGAAATAAGCAGGGAATAGCCGGCTCTTTAAATAATATCGGTATTATCTATAGTGATATGGGCAAGGATAAACTTGCTATTGAATATTATGAAAAAGCTCTAAAATTAGAGCAAGAATTTATAAATATTAAAGGAATTGCATATGCATTAAATAATATTGGAGAAAGTTATTTTGAATTAGGAGAACACAAAAAAGCCCTGGAATATATTCAAAGTTCATTAGAAATGGAAATAGAAGCAGGCAACAAGACAGGGATTGCACAATCCTATACCACTATTGGAAAAATTTATTACAGATTAGGAAATAATAAAAAAGCTCTTGATTATAATAATAAGAGTTTTAAAATTGCAAATTCAATAAAATTAAATCCAACTGTTTTAGATAATTATGACCTTTATTATAAAATTTATTTGTCTCTCGGTAATTATAAAAAAGCCTTAAATTATCATGAAAAATATAATAATTTAAAAGATACTATTTATAATAAAAAATTCCATAAACAACTTGCAGAAATCTATGCGAAATTTGAGATTGAGAAAAGAGAAAGAGAAAAAGAAATATTACGTCATGAAAACGAAATAAAAGAAAAAGAATTATTAAATCAACGAATTTATTTAATTATCATTTTTGTACTTATGTTGGTTTTTGGAGTAATGGTTTACTTTGATATAAAATCAAAGAAAAAGGCTAACATAGAATTAAAAAAGAAAAACCAACAAATTACCGAGCAAAAAGAAAAATCAGAAAAAACTTTTCAAGAATTACGTATCAGTGAGCAAAAATTACGTGAAGTTAATGCTACTAAAGATAAATTTTTTTCAATCATTGCCCATGATCTAAAAAATCCTTTTAATGCAATAATAGGTTTTTCAAATCTTTTATACGAAGATTTTAATAAATTTAATGAAAATGAAAAAAAATCATTTATTAAAAATATTAAAGATGCATCAGAAAGTACTTTTAAATTATTACAAAATTTACTGGACTGGTCAAGAACACAAACCGGCAAGATTGAAATAAATCCTGAAATAATTGATATAAGCACGATTGTTAATGATAATATTTCCATTTTGAAAACAAATGCTGATACCAAAAACATTAAAATACTTTCTGAAGTTTCATTTAATACAATGGCTTATGCAGATGAAAATATGATAAAGACAGTATTGCGAAATTTATTATCAAATGCTATAAAGTTTACACCAAAAAGTGGTGAAGTAAAAATTTTTGCTGATCCTTTTAATAATTTTATTGAAGTATGTATTTCCGATACAGGAATTGGTATTAGTAAAGAGAATATTGAAAATCTTTTTAGAATAGATAAGCAGTTTAAAACAAAAGGAACTGTTGACGAACCGGGTTCAGGTTTGGGTTTAATTCTTTGTAAGGAATTTATTGAAAAAAATGGAGGTGAAATTTGGGCAGAAAGCGAATTAGGCAAAGGAAGTAAATTTAAATTTACTCTTCCTGTAAAAGTTTGAAATGAAACATTTTTGTAAATTTGAATTTTTATTTAGGATTGATTCATCTTGATTTATTTGTACCTTTGTATTATTAAAAATTGATAATATTATGAATAGAATAATTGTAGAAATAGATAATGAAGCCAATACAAAATTTTTCATATCATTAATGAAAAATTTAAAATTTGTAAAGTCAGCAATTCCTGATAAGAAAAAAAGTATTGAAGATTTGGCACCTTTATCTGAAGATGATTGGATAAAGCCAGGCAGACCTGCTACGGATGAGGAACATGAACAAATGCTGAAA
>JAIOSH010000123.1 GCA_021107685.1 Bacteroidales bacterium
AAACAAAAATAACTTCTGTCCTATCAAAAAAAATATAACAATCGGTACATCAGTCTTTTATCTTTTTTAATGTCCTATGCACTATTTGAAAATTACAATTTTAGTCACCTCTTTTTTACGCTATCAAAATTTTATCTGTAGCTTTGCTACATAATGCAAATAATTAAAAAATACTTCCCCGAACTTTCATTAATACAGTTTTCACAGTATAGCCAATTGCAGGAACTTTATCAAAAGTGGAATTCAAAAATAAATGTGATTTCACGAAAGGATATTGATAAATTGTATGAAAGGCATGTACTTCATTCCCTTGGAATTGCCAAAATTGTCCGATTCAAACCGGGAACAATGATTTTGGATGTAGGTACAGGTGGTGGTTTTCCGGGAATACCATTGGCAATTATGTTTCCTGATTCTGAATTTTTATTAATAGATTCAATTGGGAAAAAAATTAAAGTAGTTGAAAATATATCAAAAGCTCTTGGATTGAAAAATGTAAAATATAAGCAAACAAGAGTAGAACAAGTGAATGAATGTTTTGATTTTATTGTAAGTCGTGCTGTTGCAAAATTACCTGATTTTGTAAAATGGGTAAGCTATAGATTTTATAAAAAGGGATTTAATAATATTCAAAATGGTGTGCTTTATTTAAAAGGAGGGGATTTTGATAATGAGTTAAAAAATTTGAATCAAAAGTATAGAATTTATAAGATTGACGATTTTTTTAAAGAGGAGTTTTTTCAAACCAAAAAAATTATACACATTTATTAACAATATTTATTTTATAAAACACTGAAAATAAGACAAAAAAATAGTCTATTGAATATTGTTAAGAAAATATTTTCAGTCTTCAAAAGGATTTTACCTATTTTAGCCCGATTATTTAAAAAAATAGAAAATTAAGACTAATTTAAATATATTATGGAGACAATAAAAAGAACACTTAGAGATTCGCCTGCATTAAGATGGCTGGTTTTGATTTTAATTAGTGGAATAACTTTTGGCACTTACTGGTTTCAGGATTTCTTTTCAGGAATCAAACCATTGATGATTACAGAAATGGGTATAACCAGCAGTCAGTTTGGAACGCTTATTCAGTGGACAACCTGGGCAAATGTATTCGGTATGATAATTATTGGTGGGATAATTCTTGATAAATGGGGAATCAGACTTACGGGTATTGTATTTGGATTACTCGCAACAGGCGGTGCTGCCTTAACCGCACTTGGTGCTGCCGGAACATTCTCAACCGACACCGACAGCCAATTGTGGATAATGATGATTGGAAGATTAATATTTGGATCAGGACTGGAAATCATGTGTGTAATTGCCATGAGAACTATTGTAAAATGGTTTAAAGGATACGAACTTGCATTAGCAATGGCAATAAATATGGGATTCGGTCGATTAGGTTCTACATTAGGTCAGGCATTATCAATTGATATTGGAGCAGGTACGATTACACCGGCAGTGAATTTTGCTGCAACCTTAATTGGCATTGGGTTCCTCATGTTCTTCATTTATATGATTTTTGATGTCAGACTTGACAGACAAACGAAAGGACTTCCTACCGACGGAGATGATGAGGCATTCAAACTTTCCGATTTAGTAAAACTTATTACTAACAAATCTTTTCTATTTATTGCATTACTTTGTGTAACTTTTTATTCTGCAGTATTTCCATTTATGCAATATGCACCGGATCTTTTAATACATAAATTTAATTTTACTTATGATTTGCCGGCAAATGGGGATATCGTATTATTTGGAAGTAAAGTATTAGGCAATTTATCAATTTATCTTGGACTATTTATTTTTGCACTTGCCATTACTCTTGTCCCGTCAAATATTAAAAGCAAAAACGGAAAAATAGGTTCAATAATCATTATCTTAATATTATTTGTCGGCTTCATTTATTCACTTTCCGATACTCTTTCGCTATGGTTAAAGAATGGACCCAAAACGGCAAGTCTCATACCATTAGGATCAATTTTATTTACACCTATTTTCGGTAAGATTGTTGATACAAAAGGAAAAGCAGCCTCATTAATGATACTTGGGGCATTACTTTTAATATTTGCTCACCTGTCATTATCAATATTTGATAATTTAATTCTTGGGTATCTTGGATTGATATCACTTGGAATAGCATTTTCACTTGTACCTGCAGCGATGTGGCCTTCTGTTGCAAAAATTGTTGCAGAAAACAGACTGGGCACTGCGTTTGCAGTTATGTTCACAATACAAAATTGGGGACTTAATGCTTTCTTCAAAGGTATAGGATGGGTATTAGATAAATCTAATCCCGATGTGGTTGCTAAGATAGAAGCAGTAAGAGCAAGTTTAGAAGCACAGGGATTAAGCAGGTTACAGATTAGTGAAAAAATGCAGCAGATGCAAGTAACTCATGAAATACCTTCTTTTAATTATACTACTCCAATTTTAATGTTAGTCGGATTAGGTGTTCTAGCGATATTTTTAGCATTTTTGCTTAAAAAAGCTGATAAAAAACAAGGATACGGTCTTGAATTACCATCAGGTACTAGAACTCCACAACAACTTCAGGCAGAAAGTCAGGCAAATATAGAATAATTATTCAGGAAGTAATACGGAATAAAGTTTATAATTTTTGTCATCAAAACAAATAAAGAAAACTTTATCTATTACATCATTTGATTCTAAAAATCGCTTTACTTCCTGTATTGCAATTTTTGCTGCTATATTTTTTGGAAACCTGTAAATACCCGTACTTATATTTGGAAAGGCAATTGTTTTACAATTATTTTTATTAGCTAATTTCAGGCTGTTTTTATAACAATTTGCCAGTAAGGTTTCTTCATTTGCTTTACCACCATACCAAACAGGACCAACAGTATGAATAATATATTTTGCAGGTAATTTATATCCTTTGGTTATCTTTGCTTCACCAGTAAGGCAGCCATTCAGTGTTCGGCATTCTTTTAAAAGTTCGGAACCTGCTGCCCTGTGAATTGCTCCGTCAACACCACCGCCACCAAGCAGGGATTTGTTTGCTGCATTTACTATTGCATCAACTTTTAATTTTGTAATGTCGTCTTGTATTAATTTAATTTTATCTTGCATAATATATTTTGTTTTGTAATCAATTTTATTTATTTTTCTGTCCGATATATTTGATTGCTACAAATCCTTTACTATACCTAAACATCATAAATACAAGGGCTAATCCATAAATCTGTGTTAATCAGTGAAATCTGTGGCAATATTATTTCTTTATATTGTATTTCGTATCTTTTTTCTCTTTCATAAGATATTGACTTCTGTTTAAATTCATATTCGATAGCATCCTTATAAACTATTTCAAGAAATCCTTTTCCTAATATTTTATGGACTTCCATACAGATACCTATAATTTAGTAGGTTTCCTGTTGGAGCGGGTATGTTTTGTTGTCATATTTTTTCATAGCCATAGATTACACTGATTGTTTATTATTTAAAACTATTTTTTTATCTGTGTTAATTAGTGAAATCTGTGGCTGTATTTCTTTATGTTTTTGTCACAGATTACACTAATATTCATCTTAAACAAAAAACGCTAATAAAGAACTTATTTAGTGTCCGTCTATAAAGTCAGTGTTTAGTTCAGAATATTCGTTTTCGAGGCTTGCGAAGTCAAAAAAAACGGAGTTTACTTGTGTAAATGAGTATTTTTTTAACGAGCGTAACGAAGAAAACGGATATTATGGACAAACACTATTTAATTTTTTTTACAAAAAGCTGTGCAGTCTGGTATCCTGTAACCTGAATATTTTCACCTTTTTCAATATAACCTGTTTCAGCGGTTGCATCAAATATTTCGTCTTCAATTTTCGCTTTTCCGGCGGGTCGTAAAATTGTATGAGCAATGCCTTTTTTACCAATCATATTTTTATAAGTATTGTCAGAAGAAATATAACCTTCATCGGCATTTTGTATTGTATCTAAGGCAAGATGACCAAATATTGTTGATGTAAATATTTTTTTGCTTATAAAAAAAGACCCGACAATAGATAAAAACATAGCAATTATTACTATAAAAAAAGATGAGATCAATCCTTTCAGTTCAATTCCTGTGAAGTCAAAACTCATATTTTCGGTCATGCTTAAAGTAAGACCTATAACAATGAGAATAATTCCTAAAATTCCTGCAACTCCAAAACCTGGTATTACAAAAATTTCAACAGCAATTAAAACAATCCCTGCAATAAAAATCAATATTTCCCAATTAGAAGCCATGCCTTCAAGATAGAGAGGTGCAAAATAAAGCAATGCTGCAACAACAGAAGCAGCAATAGGAAATCCAATACCCGGAGTTTGTAATTCAAAATATATTCCCCCGATTATTATCATAATCAACATACCGCTGACCATTGGATTGATAAGAAACCCAATGATTTTATCAGCAGATGTTAATTCCTGTTTAATTATTTTGTATTTTTTTATACCGGATAATTTAATAACTTCATCAATATTATCAGCCCTTCCTTCGCAAAAATTGTGTTTAATTGCTTCAGAAGTAGTAAAGGTTAATACATGACCTGTATCAATTATACCTTCAATATATATTCTTGGGTCAACCATAGCTTGTGCAATATCAGGGTCTCTGCCACTTGCTTCGGCAGTAGAGCGCATCATTGACCGCATATATGATTGGTATTTATCGGGCAATGCTTCACCTGTCTGGTTTACTACTGTTGCTGCCCCGATATTCGCACCGGATCGCATATAAATACTGTCGCAGGCAATAGAAATCAAAGCACCTGCTGAAGCTGCATTATTATCAATAAAAACATATACTGGGATTTTAGAACTTAAAATAATTGTTCGTATGGAATCGGCTGCATCTAACATGCCACCATAGGTGTTCATGTGTATAAGAATAAGGTCTGCATTTGTATCGTTTGCCTGTTTAAATGCTTTTTGGGTTTTTCGCCAAACAGGGGGAGCAATTTCTTCTTTTATATCAAACTTGTATATTTTATATACCTTGTTAGTATCTTGATTTTCAATACTTATATCATTAGCAAATATAATTAAATTTGATGTAAATAATATTGAAATTAATAATAAATAACTTTTAATTATAGTTTTTTGTATCATAAAAAAATTATGTAGTTAGTTAATCTTTATGTAGTTTTTTATATAATTTTTTCCATGCCCTTCTTTTCCAGTATTTTCTTCTCCAGTATTTTCCCCATCTGATATTTGTCCATAGTCGTTCGTGAAGATAATAAAATAATAATTTTGCAACAAATTCCATTATTGCTATTAGTGATGCGTTTCCTAAACTTTCGTCTATGGTTTTTTCGGTATAGCTCCGAAAAATTATAAAACTAATTATAAAGGTAATGATTGTTGCTAATAATCTGTAGCTTAAAGCTTTTAATAAGCTTCTTGAAGGACTATCTTTCGTGTCTCTTATTTCTACAGGTTCAATAAAATCTTTATTGTAAGATATATTTTTTGGTTCAAATTTATCTTTCATTGATTATAAGGAATTTATAATAATCTATAAGTAATATTTATTTTACAATAATAAGAAAATTTATTATTATATTAAAAAAACCTTTTTATAACATTTAAAAATTCTTCATAAACATTGCTGTTAGATGCAATAATTTCTTTACCATATATATAATTATCTGTTCCTGAAAAATCAGTGATTTTTCCACCGGCTTGTTTTACTAATAATGCACCTGCACTGACATCCCAGGCATTTAATCCATATTCATAAAATCCGTCAAATCTGCCACAGGCAACATAAGCCAAATCAACAGCAGCAGAACCTAAACGACGAATTCCATGTGTATTTCTCATAAAATATTTGAACAATTCCATGTACTCCTCAAGCCTGTCATAATCATAATACGGGAAACCTGTTGCAAGCAATGTGTCATTTATTTTTTTTGTTTCCGTAACTTTTATCGGATTACCATTTAAGAATGCACTGCTTCCTTTCCATGTATAAAAACATTCTTGCAGGTTTATTTCATATATCACTCCGGAAATTATTTCATTATTTTTCATTAAAGCAATACTAATTGAATACATAGGTAAAGAATGTATAAAATTTGTTGTGCCGTCCAAAGGGTCAATGATCCAGTTATAAAGCTCTCCTTTTTTATAATCACTGTTTTCTTCAGCTATAAAGCCTGCTTCCGGTAGAATTTTTGACAATTCGGAAACCAATCTTTTTTCAGAAGCCTTATCAACATAAGTAACAAAATTATGAATCCCTTTATGTTCTATATCAGTAAATTTTATATTTCTGATTTCCTTTTTTATAAAACTCCCCACAGTTCTGCTTAAATTACAAACCTGCTTTGTAATTAATTCTAAATTCATTTTAAATAGTTTTTTCCAAAATTAATTTTTTTTTTCTAATGCCTAAGTAAAATTTATAAATAAATTATCTTTAAATTCAACATCAAGTATCTTATTTACTAAAGAAGGATTGTATTTAGCTTTTACTTTTATGTAATTTTCTGTAAAACCATACATAAAACCATTTATATTACTTGATTCAAATAATACTTTTGATTTCAGGTTTTTATTTTTTTCATAAAAATATTTCTTCTTATTATATGATAATTGATGCATTTTTTCACTTCTTTGTTTTTTGATATTGGAATGAACCTTATTTTTAATTTTTAATGCCTGAGTATTTGGTCTTTCCGAATAAGTAAAAACATGAATATAGGAAACATCAATTTTTTCTATAAAATTATATGTTTCATCAAAGTCTTTCTGGGTTTCACCTGGAAAACCAACAATAACATCAGCAGCAATACAGCAATGAGGAATTAGTTTCTTAATTTTTATTACCCTGTCTTCAAATACTTCCCTGCAATATCTTCTGTTCATTAATTTAAGAATTTTATCTGAACCTGATTGTAAAGGAATATGAAAATGAGGTAGAAATTTATCGGATTTTGAAACAAATTCAATAATTTCGTCAGATAATAAATTAGGCTCTATTGAAGAAATGCGGTATCTTTGAATTCCATCAAATTTATCCAATTCATTGATTAATAGAAATAAACTTTCATTATTGTCTTTGCCAAACTCCCCGATGTTAACACCTGTCAAAACAATTTCTTTGATATTCGAAGCTGCTATTTCCCTGACATCTGCCATAATGCCGGCAATAGTATTACTACGACTAGGTCCTCTTGCTAAAGGGATAGTACAATATGAACAGAAATAATCGCAGCCATCCTGTATTTTCAAAAAAGAACGCGTTCTGCTACCTAAAGAATAAGAATGAACAAAAGTTTTTAATTTATCAATTTTTTCAGAAACATAACATACATTACATTGAGTATTTATTGGTATGGAATGTTTGTAAGCCGTATTATTTTTTATAAAATGTAATAAATTATATTTTTCATCATTTCCAAGAACAATATCAACACCTTTTATTTTGGCAATTTCAATAGGTTTCAATTGTGATAAGCAACCAATAACTGAAATTAAAGCTTCTGGATTCCTGTTAAAAGCCTGTCTGATTGCATTTCTGCATTTTTTTTCGGCAATGGCTGTAACTAAACATGAATTTATTACATAAATATCTGCCTTTTCCTTAAAATCAACTAGTTCAAATTCATTTCTATTAAAATGCCTTGAAATCTGCGATGTTTCAGCATAATTTAATTTACACCCAAAAGTTTTAAATGCTATTTTTTTCATTATTTACAAAGATACTTGTTTATATATATGTGAAGTTAAGAGATAAAAAAATAATTCCTAAATTTATTTTGATTTTACAAGTTACATTTTATATAATAATAGAATTAATAAAAGACCACTTACATTTTTTGGTACTACTACGAATTTAGTGGAACTATAAAAAATGCTTAAATGATATAATGCTTAAATGATATAATACATAGATTACAATAATTCTAAACATACATAAATTGCATAAGCTATTTATTGCACATTTGATTGTTTACAATATTTAAGCATTTAAGCATTTTATCATTATATCATTATATAAAAACTAATATGGATGTCCAAAAAATAATTTCACCCATTAAAATAGTAGTAGAACTAATTTTTTTAAAAACCACATATAAAAATATTATTATATAAAGAAAGAAATAAAGATGGGAAATACTTTAACATACGAAGACATAGAACAAAAAATAAAGGAACTGGAATATAAAAATAAAATATTAAGTTCCAAAAACACACTTTACGAAAAACTTGAACAAGCAGAAAAAACTATTAAAGAAGTAGAAGATTCAAACAAGCTTAAAACCAGCTTTTTAATAAATATGTCTCATGAGATACGAACACCTTTAAACTCTATAATAGGATTTTCAAATTTATTAGCAGGTCCCGACCTTACTCTTTCTCAAAAAAATGAATATATTAACTATATTATTAGCAATAGTAATACTTTATTACATTTATTAGATGATATTATTAATATTTCAAGAATTGAGGCAGGGCAGCTTACTATTGATAAAACCGAATGTTATATCAATGGCTTGCTTGGTGAAATATTTACAAATTTTAGTAAAATTTCCAAAAATAAAAAAAATATTGAATTAAAATTAAATCCATTTTTAAAAGTTCAGGATTTCTCTATTTTTTCCGATCCTGTCAGGATAAAACAAATATTTACAAACCTTCTTGATAATGCCTTTAAATATACAAAATCAGGATATATTGAATTTGGATATACAATAAAAGATAAAGAGACTATCCGTTTTTTTGTTAAAGATACAGGTGTCGGTATTCCTAAAGATAAATTCGAAATTATTTTTGAGATGTTTAAACAAGCGAATTATTCCGCTACAAAGGAATATGACGGATCAGGTTTGGGTTTAGCTATTTCTAAAAAACTTGTTGAACTATTAGACGGCAAGATATGGGTGGAATCAATAGTTGATAAAGGTTCTACATTTTATTTTACTTTACCATGGAAATCTTATGAAGTTAGTGAAAAAGAAATAGCAGCAAGTAATAATATTGAAAAGATATATAACTGGAAAGATAAAAAAATTCTTATTGCTGAAGATATTGACTCGAATTACAGGTTTGTTGAAGCAACATTACGACATACAAAAGTAAATCTTTTAAGAGCAAATGATGGTAAACAGGCAGTTAGAATTTGTAAATTGGTTGATGATATTGACCTTATTCTTATGGATATCAGGATGCCTATAATGAATGGATATGATGCAATTTATCTTATAAAAAAGATTAATAAAGATATACCGATTATTGCACTTACCGCTTATGCCAACCAGGGAGAAAAAGAAAAAAGCCTTAATGCAGGATGTATCGGTTATATTCAAAAGCCTATTAAACCCAAGTTGCTACTGTCTATACTTAATAATTATTTAGTGTAAACGATTTGAGTATTGCTGCAAAATTATACCACCAACAATAAATATTAATCCAAATATAGTTGAGATCAGTATTTTTTCTCCAACAGCAAAATGAATAATAAATAAAGATATAAATGGGCACAGATAAATCAGGTTGCTTACTTTTGCTGTGGTTGAAGATAGTTTCAGGGCTTTTAACCATATTACAAAAGTAATACCCATTTCAAACAAACCTATATAAATTACACTGATAATTCCATTAATACTCGGTAAAGCAAATTCTGAAAACACTAATATAGTTATAAAAATGTATAAAAACCCGAAAATGAAATTAAGTAAAATTTTACAATTTTCATCCCGTTTATCTTTAATATTATAAATCCAGAATAATGCCCATATAAAAGCACTACCGACAGCAAGTACAACACCTTTAATATTAGAAAAATTTAATGCTAAAATATTTCCTTGGGTCGAGATGATTATAATTCCTAAAAAGCTGATAATAATAGCAAAAATGCTTTTTAATCCTATTTTTTGTTTAAGTATTGGGATAGATAAAATAACAAGAACAATCGGCCATGTATAATTTAATACTCCTGCTTCCTGTGCTTTAAGTAATGAATAGGCTTTTATTAAAACAATATAATAGAGGAATGGGTTTAAAAAACCAAGTATGGCTGATCTTAAATAGTCTTTTAATGTTAAAACCTTTAATAATTTCAGCTTTCTTTGAATAATTAAATTAATAGAGAGAGCTATTATTGCAATAATGGAAGTAAAAAATACAAATTGTAAAACATTTAAAAATCTCAGGGAAATTTTAAAAGCCGAAGCCATTGTTGACCAGAATAACACAGCTATAATCGTATATATATAGGCTTGCTTTTGCTTATTCATTATACAAAGATAGATTATTTACGGCTTTCTAATTGATCCATAAAACAATGACCTATGAATGACGATTAATGACAATCTAATGACAACTTATTTAATAACCGCCCATTCAGGAAATACACTAACATCAATTCCAAAAATATGCATGCCTAAAAAGTAAGTAGCAAATGTAATAATTATTACTCCTGTTAAGTTAAGAATTAAGCCTGTTTTAGCCATATCAATAATTCGCAAACGATTTGTTCCGAATATTATCGCATTAGGAGGAGTAGCAACAGGCAACATAAATGCCATTGAAGCTGAAAGTGTGGCAGGAAGCATAAATAATAAGGGGTTGATCTCTGTAGTTGAAGCTAAACCCGCCAGAACAGGCAGAAGCATCTCCGTAGTAGCTGTATTGGATGTTAATTCCGTTAAAAAGGTCATTGTAAAACAGATAATTGCAATCACAAAAATTGGATTTAATGCACTTATAAAACTTAACTGGTCACCACACCATAAAGAAAGTCCCGATTCTTTAAAACCACTCGCTAAAGCAAAACCACCACCAAAAAGCAGCACAATATGCCATGGGATTTCAGAGGCGGTTTTCCAATCCATTAATCGATTGCTTTTTTTTGTTTTTGATGGAATAAAAAACAGTATTATTGAACAAGCAATTGCAACAGTACCGTCATTAATGTATTCAGGTGTAGAAAAAAGTGATGACCAGCCCGGTATAGAAAAATTACCTATTACAATATCAGAACGAAACAACCATAATAAAGCCAGTATTATAAAATCAATAAATATTACTTTTTCTTCAAATGATGCTGAACCGAGTTCTTTATATTGCTGTTTGAAAGTATTAACATTAATATTTGTCCATTTTTTTTGTTTCGGTTTATAGAGCATATATAAATAAAACCAAACAATAGAAAAGAAAAGAATACATACAGGAAGAGCGAAAATAAACCAGTTAGCAAAAGAAATTTCAGGTGCATCAGGAAACATTATCTGGAATATTCTTGTAAAAGATAAATTTGGTGGTGTTCCTACAAGTGTTGCCATTCCACCAATTGAAGCACTATAAGCTACTCCTAATAATAAACCGATAGAATACTTTGAAACATTTTTTTTCCCGATAATTTCTTCCAGTTTCTGAATAATAGATATTAATATCGGTATCATCATCATTGTTGTTGCAGTATTTGAAATCCACATTGAAAGAAAAGCAGTTGCAAACATAAAACCTAATAAAATTCTTCCCGGACTTATACCTGTAAATATTAATATCTTCAGGGCAATTCTTTTATGCAGATTCCATTTTTGCATAGCTAAGGCAATAAGGAAACCGCCGATAAACAGAAAAATTACGTGGTTAAAATAAGTTGCTGAAACTTCCTTTCCGTTCATAATTCCTAATAATGGAAATAATACAACAGGTAATAATGAAGTAATGGCTAAAGGTACAATTTCTGTTATCCACCAAATTGCCATCAAAAGTGCTACTGATAGAGTATAAGTTACTTCAGGATGTTCAATGTCTAAATCGGCAAAAAGGATGATTAATAAAAAAGCTAGAAGTCCTCCGAAAAAACCGATAATAAATTTTAAACTATATTTTGTTTTAAATATTTTCAAATCTTTTTTTTAAATAAAAATTTAAAGCTTCACCCTTGTCCTTTGGACTACAGTCTGTCCAATTTAGCGTATAAAAGTAATTTTTTTTCAAAACTTAAACAATAATAATTAAAAAACTTAAAATGTTTTTAGCTTTGTAAGAAATTTAATTAGAATTATTATTGAAAAAATAAAGGATGAAAAAATTAGGAGTTGTTGCATTTGGAGGAAATGCTTTACTTAGGAGTGACCAAAAAGGCACTATTGGTGAACAAGAAAAAAATGCTTATGATGCAAGTAAAAATCTATTAATATTATTAAAGAAAAATTATAATCTTGTAATAACTCATGGTAATGGTCCACAGGTAGGAAATATTTTACTGGCTAATATTGCAGGAAACAAATTATATAATTTGCCTGAAATGCCACTTGACATTAATGTAGCCTATTCACAGGGTTTTATCGGTTATATTCTTGAACAACAGCTTAGGAATGTTTTAGAAGCTAATGATATGGACAGAGATATAATTACAATAATTACACAAGTATTAGTTAATAAAGATGACCCTGCTTTTCAAAATCCCACAAAACCGATAGGACCATTCTATACAAAAGATGAAGCCGATAGAATTGCTAAGGAAACAAAATCAATCTTTGCTAAAGATCCGCGTGGACGTGGCTGGCGTAAGGTTGTTGCATCACCGAGACCATTAGTTATTGGTAATAAAAAATCAATTGCACAATTAGCGAGAGATGGACAGATTGTAATTGCAGTAGGTGGAGGCGGAATCCCTGCATTTTATGTTGAACCTAATAAATTACAGGGAATAGATGCTGTTATTGATAAAGATCTGGCTTCTTCATTATTAGCAGTTCAGATCAATGCAGATAAATTTTTTATCCTGACTGATGTACCTAAAGTATGCCTTAACTATAACACACCACAAGAAAAATCCTTAGATAGAATTACAGTTACAGAAGCTAAAAGATATTTAGAAGAAGGTCATTTTGCCGAGGGCAGTATGGCTCCCAAAATAACGGCTGCTATTAATTTTGTAGAAAATAGCGGTAAAGATGCTATTATTACCAAAACCACCCTTCTCGGTGTTGATGATGGAGGTACAAGGATTGTTATTGTATAATATAAATGGATATTTTGACTAAAATTCAATCAGATTTTTTTCAACATCCTTATAACTTTCATCTATTTGTTTTTGAATTTGAACTGTTTTGGAAATAGCTGTAATAACTCTGCAATAATGTCTCGGGTCGTTCATTTTTCTGGTTTTACGGTCTTTTAAGTATTTTCGTAGTACCTGATATCCGCCAATGTAATAATTCCAAACTTCCGGTGTAATACCTTCAAAATACTTTTCGTTATTGATATAAATTCTTTGTTCGTTTTCGGCGTATTGAATTTTTTCAATCCTGTCATTTTCGCCTATGCCTTGATATTTAGCCAGCGGTTTATTTAAAAGTTCACTTTTTAGCAGGTGTAAATTTGATAATTGTTTACCATATTTAGCAATTTCCCCGAATAATTCATAATCCGTGGTGAAAGGAATACGAGGAAAATCTATTTTCAAAAATTCAGCATATTTTTCACGATAGACATTGCTGTATAAAATCCCATAAATATAATATAGAATTTCTTCGGGAGTTAAATGTTTATTGTATTTGCCATTGAGTTTTTCAAATAAAGTACCTTGAATATTCGGTCGTTTTGTTAAATATTTTTCTTCCGGTTCAAATAGCATCAAAATTTTTCCTGATTTTTTCTTTTGCGGATTTTTTTCAGGATAAATATAAAGGGGGAAAAGATAATTTATGTCAAGAGATGTAATTGATGTTGCACCGGCAATCATCCTATTTGTAATAAAAGCATATTTCCATATTTCAGAACTTCTTGAACGGCGGATAGAAATTAATCCAAGATTATCTTCTAACATGTGCCGCATAACTTCCTTGCGTGGCATACAATGAAAACCTCTGCTTTGTCCTGTGTAGTATGTGAATCGTTTATCAAAAGGTCGGTATAAAATTTTCTCAATCTTATCTCTATCTAAGCCACTATCTTTTAAATCTTTTTGTGCAAAAGTTACTTTCCAATCCCGGGCATCTTCACCAAGATTATATGCTTCACGTGCAATTTCAGGGTCAAGTTTTGAGAAGTTTAGAATTGTATTCCAAACTTCGTGTTCACTCCATTTTATTGTTAACTTATCTCTTGCCGTAACAATACCAACACTATTTACAGGAAAAATTTCATTAATTTTTTTCCATTTAAGATAATCTTTTATTTTTTCGGTATCACGTTTAATTAAAAAATAATAAGGAGTTTCGGGAGTAATTTCTTTATAATTTTTTACAGTAAATTTATTTTTATCCAACCAATTATATTTTTTTTTACGAAGTCCAAATAAATCAGCATAATAAATCTTACAGTCTTTTTTGTCTTTTAATTTTACAAATAAAACAATCGCAACACCTTGCCTGATATCAAAAACATTTTCATCTTTTCCACCTCCTGGGGTTGTTTCTTTTTTCAAACTATTTCCATGCAAGTCAAGAATATAAATTTTATTATAGGTTTTCATTAAGCTTTGTCGCATTCCTCTGAAAGTAGGATTATCCAGATAGCTATGATTAGTAATCATACCCACAATTCCAAATCCTGCCTTTTGGATTTTCCATTGAGCAAAACGTAAAAATTTCACATAATCATCCTGAAGCCATTTAGGGTTTTTTTCACCAAGAGATTTCCCATCAATTTTATAATAACTTTGAATGGGAACGCCATCAACAACATCTTGTTTAAGAAGTTTTTCAGTCCAATCGTTTTTATTAGCCGAATGTCCGCTATAAGGCGGATTTCCAAGAATAACCAAAACAGCTTTATCTTTTTTAACTTTTCCAGCAAGATGACTTTCTTCGCTAAGTGAACTTAATCCGGGAATATGGATTTGTTCCAGGTCATCCATTTCAAGTGTATTGGTCAGGTAAAGATTAAATCTTTCATCATTTTCCAAGCGATAACCCAATTCTTTGAATAAAAAACTCATTTTCAGATGACCAATAGCATAAGGTGCCATCATTAATTCAAAAGCATAAAAATTCGGTAAAATCTGATTTTTAATTAAATTAGTTTTGCCGCCTTCGCCATATTTTTCAGTATATTCTTTAACAGCAAGTTTTAATGCTTCGGCAGGAAATGTTAAAGTGCCACCTGCCGGGTCAAGCAAAGTTACTTCAGGGCTTGCCAAACCATCAGCCAATTCAAAATGTGTTTTTAAAATTTGATTTATTGAACT
>JAIOSH010000070.1 GCA_021107685.1 Bacteroidales bacterium
AAAGAATTTGTGTATAAGTGCTCATGGCTAATTTGTTATTATTGAACCCTTTTAGGGTTCTTATTTTATCCTCCGTTTTATTACCTACCCTGCACTGCGTACAGGGCTATTCATGTTCAATCCGCTCCGCGGATTGTGTGAACTTCTTTTTATCTTTTCCAATCGAAAAAAAACAAAACTTAAAGAAGATCCTATAAAAATAATCAAATTATTATATACCCCAGCACCTCAAAATAGTATTTAGCCACCTCAAATAGTTTTTATATCTACCGATAAAAATGTTTATCTTATCTTTGTTGATTATTTTTGTTGAAATACCATTCAAAAAAAACAAGATGAAACTACCGGTAAAAACAGTTCAAAGGCTAAGTAAATATAGGAGATTACTTTTAAAGTACAGGTATCTATCCAAGCCTTATATTTTTTCACATGATTTGGCAAGATTGTTTAATCTTAATCCTGTGCAGGTAAGAAGGGATTTAATGTTGATAGGAGCATCAGGAAACAACCGTAATGGATATAATATAAATGAATTGATTGATCTTATCAGCGATAAAATTGATATAAAAAATTGCAAAAATATTGCTATTATTGGTATGGGTAAAATGGGACAGGCAATATTAAATTATGTAACAGAAGAAGAAAAGCATCTAAATATTGTTGCAGTTTTTGATATTGATTCACATAAAGTAAATAAAACTTTTGAAGATATTGTTTGCTATGATATACGAAAAATTTCAGAAATTGTCAGAAAAAAAAATATATTAATAGGAATTATTACTGTTCCATCTGATTATGCAGTTTCAATATCAAATATTTTGATTGAATCAGGAATTAAAGGGATTTTAAATTTTACATCTGTTCATCTGGATTTGCCGGAAAATATTTATTTGAAAGAATTTGATATTATTACTTTTTTTGATGAAATTGCATTTTTTATAAAATAAAAATATTTTTCAAATATAATTTTGTTAATAGAAAAAATATTTATTTTTGCATTGTTAATTTTTTAACAAATCTTAATTCCAAAAAAATTACAGAATATTATAATAAAAAGAAAGATTGAATTTATGAGTACTTATGTAAAAAACATTATTGATAAATACAATAATGATGAAACCAGGTTGATGGATATTTTAATTGATATCCAGTCGGAAATTGGTTATATACCAAACGAAGCCGTTGAGCAAATATCTCAGTCGCTTAATATTTCAATAGTTGATGTTGAACAAACACTTACATTCTATCATTTCTTTTCTCAAAAACCCATAGGTGATTATGTTGTTTATTTAAATAACAGTGTAGTAGCCAATATGATGGGAAGATCCGAAGTAGCCAAAACATTTGAAGAAGAAGTTGGATGTGGTTTTAACAATGTTTCTGATGACGGAAAAATCGGGCTTTACAGTACCGCCTGTATTGGAATGAGTGATCAGGAACCTGCTGCAATAATTAATGGATGCGTGTTTACAAAACTCTCACCCGCAAGAGTTAAAGACATTGTTGCCGATATGCGTGCAGGAAAAAATGTTAAGGAAATGTTTAATGAATATGGAGACGGGCAAAACAATTCTGAACTTATTAAATCAATGGTATTTAATAATATTAGAAAAAGGGGAGAAGTTCTGTTTTCTGATTATGAGAATGGGGCAGCACTTAAAAAAGTCGTTACAATGACACAGGACGAAGTAATAGAAGAAGTAAAAACTTCATATATTCGAGGACGTGGTGGTGCAGGATTTCCAACAGGTTTAAAATGGGATTTTTGTCGCAAATCAGAAGGAGAAATTCGCTATTTAATATGCAATGCAGATGAGGGCGAACCAGGTACATTTAAAGAAAGAGTAATTTTAACAGAATTACCAAAAATGCTTTTCGAAGGAATGGCAATAGCCGGATACGCTTTAGATGCCAAAAACGGTGTTTTGTATTTGCGTAGCGAATATACTTATCTAAAAGATTATTTGGAAAATATTATTCAGGAACTTAGGGAGACAAATCAATTAGGTGAAAATATTGCCGGAAAACAAGGATTTGATTTTGATATAAGGATACAGTTTGGTGCGGGTGCTTATGTTTGTGGCGAAGAATCTGCATTAATTGAATCTGCCGAAGGTAAAAGAGGTGAACCGAGAAACAGGCCTCCATTCCCTGTTCAAAAAGGTTACATGCAACAACCCACAGTAGTAAACAATGCTGAAACATTATGCAGTGTTGTAAAAATATTGCTTAAAGGTGCCGACTGGTACACAATGATGGGAACAAGAGAAAGCAGTGGTACAAAATTAATCAGTGTTTCTGGCGATTGCAGGTATCCCGGCGTTTATGAGATTGAATGGGGTTTAAGAATAAGAGATATGCTTGAGATGGTTGGTGCTGAAGATATTCAGGCTGTTCAGGTTGGTGGACCATCAGGTACTTGCATCGGAGAAAGAAGCTTTAAACGTACAATTTGTTATGAAGATTTTCCAACAGGAGGGTCAATGATGATTATTGATAATAAGCGTAATTTATTAAAAGATGTAGTAAAGCATTTCATGGATTTCTTTATTGAAGAATCATGCGGTTCGTGTGTACCTTGCCGTGCATTAACTGTTATACTTAAAAATAAATTACAAAAAATACTAGATGGTAATGGGGTAATGAATGATTTGACTGAACTTAAAAAATGGTGTAATATGATGAAACAAGCAAACCGTTGTGGTTTAGGACAAACAGCAGCTAATCCAATATTAACCACCCTCGAAAATTTTCCTGAAGAATACGAAAAACTAATTAATAAAGATATTGATTTTAATAGTGGTTTTGATTTAAGTGCGGCTGTTGGCGAATCATGCGAAGCCGTTGGTAGAACACCTAATTTATAACGAATATTAAAATATAAAAAATATGAGCGAAAAAATTAAATTTACAATTGATGGTAAAGAATGTTTTGCCGAACCAGGACAAAATATTTTAGATGCAGCAACAGATAATGGGGTTTATATTCCGGCTCTTTGTCATATGAGAGGTATTAAACCTGCCGGCTCATGTCGCCTTTGCAATGTAAAAATTGCAGGCAGACTGATGACCGCATGCACAACACCGGTTGAACACGGTATGGACATTGAAAATGACATTCCTGAAATTCAGGGATTGCGATTAGCAATAATTGAAATGCTTTTTGTAGAAGGAAATCATTTTTGCCCTGCTTGTGAAAAAAGTGGTAATTGCGAATTGCAGGCTCTTGCGTATCGTTACCAAATGATGGTGCCACGTTTTCCTTATGAATTTCCCGTTAAAGAAATTGATGCTTCCAGTCCAAAACTCATAATTGATCGTAACAGATGTATTTTATGCAAACGTTGTATTCGTTCATTTACTGATGAAAACGGGAAAAATATATTTGCATTTAAGAAAAGAGGTCATAAGCTTCAAATCAATATTGATGCAAAATTATCAGCCAATCTTTCTGATGAAATGGCTCAAAAAGCAATGGATATTTGCCCTGTCGGAGCAATTATCCGAAAAGAAAAAGGCTTTGATCAACCTATCGGTACACGTAAATATGATAAAGTGCCTATCGGTAGTGATATAAAAAGTGTAATTTAGAATTTTAATTTTTAAATGGAGGTTATATAATGAGTAAACCAATAGTTGCAACAACATCATTAGCCGGATGTTTCGGCTGTCACATGTCTTTATTAGATATTGACGAAAGAATACTTAAATTAATCGAATTGGTAGAATTTAATAAATCACCTATTGACGATATTAAAAAATTCACCAAACAATGCGATATAGGTTTAATTGAAGGCGGATGCTGTAACAGTGAAAATGTTCATGTATTAAAAGATTTCAGAAAACATTGTAAAATTTTAATTTCATTCGGCGAATGTGCCCTTATGGGTGGATTGCCGGCATTAAGAAATGGTATTCCCATTAAAGAGTGTCTTGATGAAGCATACCTGAATGGTCCAACCGTTGTAAATAGTAATCCTGATAAAATTCTTCCTAATGACGATGAAATTCCCATGATGCTTGATAAAGTTTATCCGTGTCATGAAATAGTGAAAATTGACTACTATCTTCCAGGATGTCCTCCAAGGGCTGATCTTATTTGGGAAGCTTTAGTAGCCCTTATCACCGGAAACGAACTTAAATTACCTTATGAAGTTGTTAAATTTGATTAAAATCATAAAAAAATGGCAAAGAAAATAACAATAGAACCCGTAACCAGGGTAGAAGGACACGGAAAAGTTACTATTCATCTTGATGATGAAGGAAATGTTGTACAAAGCAGATTACACATAGTCGAATTCAGAGGTTTTGAGCGTTTTGTTCAAGGCAGACCATATTGGGAAGCTCCTGTGCTTGTTCAACGTCTTTGCGGAATTTGCCCTGTCAGCCATCATCTTGCTGCTGCAAAAGCTTTGGATGTTATAGTAGGAGCAGGTACCGGAGATGGATTAACGCCAACAGGAGAGAAAATGCGAAGGCTTATGCACTATGGACAAATTTTCCAGTCTCATGCCTTGCACTTTTTCCATCTTGTATCCCCTGATCTGCTCTTTGGTATTGATGCTGACCCTGCAATACGTAATATAATCGGTGTTGCATTAAAATTTAAAGACCTTGCTGTTCAAGGCGTGATGATGCGGAAATTCGGACAGGAAATTATTGAAGTTACTGCCGGTAAAAAAATTCACGGAACAGGTGCAATTCCCGGTGGTATAAATAAAAATCTCAGCATAGAAGAAAGAGATATATTTTTAAAAGGTCCTGACCCTATGAATATTGATAAAATGATTTCATGGTCACAGGATGCAGTTAACTTTTTTAAAGATTATCATAAAAAACACAGAGAACTTATTGATACATTTGCTGCTTTTCCTTCAAGTCATTTAAGTCTTGTAAGAAAAGACGGTGCAATGGATCTTTATGATGGTGTTATCAGGGCAGTTGATGCAGAAGGTAAAAAAATCTTACATGATATTGACCCACAAGATTATTTGAAATATATTGCAGAAGAAGTCAAGAATTGGAGCTATATGAAATTTCCATATTTAATTGAATATGGTAAAAAAGACGGATGGTACAGAGTAGGTCCTCTTGCACGTTTAAATACTGCTGATTTTATTCCATCACCATTGGCCCAAAAGGAATTTGAACAATTCAAAGCATATACTAATGGTAAGCCGAATAATATGTCAATGCACATGCACTGGGCAAGATTAATAGAAACACTTCACGCTGCTGAAATGATGAAAGAATTACTAAATGATCCTGACCTTCAAAAAGATGATTTAGTTACCAAAGGGACAAAAGTAAAAGAAGGTGTCGGACTGCTTGAAGCTCCACGCGGAACATTATTCCATCATTATAGGATTAATGATAATGACCAGATAACAATGGCAAACCTTATTGTTTCAACAACTAATAATAACGAACCAATGAATGTCGCTGTCAGATGTGTTGCTGATAGTATGATTGCCGGACAAAAGGAAATTATCGAAGGAATGATGAATGCTGTTGAAGTTGCAATCAGGGCTTATGACCCCTGCTTAAGTTGCGCAACACACGCATTAGGTAAAATGCCTCTGGAAGTTTCATTATTTGATTCAAATAATAACCTGATTGATAAAAAAAGATCATAAACTTCCGAAATGAAAATTTTGCTTTATGGTTACGGAAACCCCGGAAGACAAGATGATGGGTTAGGAAATGAATTTGTTAACCGTATGCAGGAATGGATAAATAAGGAAGGTATTAAAAATTTTGAATTTGAAAGTAATTACCAGCTCAATATTGAAGATGCACATGTCATCTCCGATAAAGAACTGGTAATTTTTATTGATGCTTCCGATGAAGACATACAGGATTTTTGTATATCAAAAGTTACAGAATCCTCAAAAATGTCTTTTACAACCCATTCTGCTTCTCCCGGTTTTATCGTTGATCTATGTAAGAAATTGTTTAATAAATCACCGCTAACTTTGCTTCTGCATATTAAAGGATATGAATGGAATTTGAAAGAAGAATTGACTGAAAAAGCCGAAGAAAATCTTAATAAAGCTATGAATTATTTTAAGCAAAAGTTTAAAAACCCAAAATTATTGATACAACCTGATACTGAACTAAAGACTTGTTAATTATTATTAGATATTTTAATAAAAAAAATCCATCTATTACAAGGTTGTTCAATTTTTTTCTATTTTAGCATAAAATTTTATTTAAAAATGCAAATAGAGAAATTAAAAAAAGAATTTGCTAAAAGATATGGAAACAGCAATAAAGATATTTCCATTTTTTTTGCACCCGGTAGAGTAAACTTAATAGGTGAGCATACTGATTATAACGGAGGTTATGTTTTTCCTTGCTCCTTAAGTTTTGGTACTTACTTGCTTATCAGTACCACAAATGACAATCACATCAAATTTTCATCATTAAATTTTGATTTTACTACAAGTATTTCATCTGACAAGGAGATTGAGAAAATAAATAATAAATGGGTTAATTATCCTTTAGGAATAATGCTTGAATTTCAGAAAAGAGGAATATTGCTTTCAGGTATGGAATTATTATATTATGGTGATATTCCAAATGGAGCAGGCTTGTCTTCATCAGCTTCCATTGAATTGGTAACCTCAATAGCTTTAAATGAATTATTTGCATGTGATTTAGATATTATTGAAATGATTAAATTATCCCAAAAAGCTGAAAATAATTTTGTCGGGATGAATTGCGGTATTATGGACCAGTTTGTTGTTGGTATGGGCAAGAAAGATCATGCCTTATTCCTTAATTGTAACACACTTGAGTATAAATTAATACCTTTTAAACTTCAGGGATATAATTTGATTATAACAAATTCAAATAAACAACGTAAGTTAACTGATTCAAAATATAATGAAAGACGTGCCGAATGTGAGAAAGCTGTTGAATATCTTAATAAAGTTCAAGCTGTTAATAATTTGAGTGAAATTGATATTTTAAAATTCAGCAAAATTCAAAATGCTATTCCTGATGAAATAATCAGAAAACGTGCAAAACATGTTATTTCAGAAAATCAGAGAGTAATTGATGCTGTAAAAGCTTTGAAGCAAAAAAATATTATTACTTTTGGAAAATTAATGAATTTATCACATGATTCTTTACGTGATGATTATGAAGTAACAGGTTGTGAATTGGATATACTTGTTGAGGAAGCTCGAAAGATTGAAGGTGTGTTAGGTTCTCGTATGACAGGTGCAGGTTTTGGAGGTTGTACCGTAAGTTTGGTTAAAGAAGAGGTAAATGAGATTTTTAGAAAAAAAGTTGGTGAAGGATATAATAAAAAAACAGGATTAAAAGCTGAATTTTATTCTGCAAAAATTGGTGATGGAGCAAGAAAAATATTTTAGTAACTAATTAGGTATTAAATTAACAATGTCGCATAAAAAAGATCATAAAAATCATAAGAAGTTATCACAGGAATTTTATGAAAAACACTTTGAAAAACTTCAGATAGAGCTTGTAAAATTACAGGAATGGATAAAACATAAAGGATTAAAGGTTGTAGTAATTTTTGAAGGCAGGGATGCAGCAGGCAAAGGCGGAACAATAAAACGGATTACAGAGTGGCTCAATCCACGTGTTTGCAGGATAGTAGCACTTGGTACACCTACAGAGCGGGAAACAACACAATGGTATTTTCAGCGTTATGCTGCTCATTTGCCGGCAGCAGGCGAAATGGTACTTTTTGACAGAAGCTGGTATAACAGGGCTGTTGTTGAAAAGGTCATGGGTTTTTGTACAGAAGATGAATATTGGGAATTTCTGCGGTCTTGTCCCAATTTTGAACGTATGCTTATTCGTTCGGGAATAATTTTAATTAAATACTGGTTTTCTGTTAGTGATGCCGAACAGGAACGGAGATTTGTGAACAGAATTAAAGACCCGACCAAGCGATGGAAACTAAGTCCTGTTGATCTTAAATCACGCGAATTATGGGTTGAATACTCAAAAGCAAAGGATGAAATGTTTTCATATACTGATACCAAACAATCACCCTGGTATGTTGTAAATTCTGATGATAAAAAACGTGCACGACTTAATTGTATCAGTCATTTGCTAAGTATGATACCTTATAAAGACCTTACACCGGAACTTATTAAATTACCTCCACGGACAAACAGCAAAGGATATGTACGCCCTCCAATATCGGAGCAGACTTTTGTGCCGGAGAAATATTAAGTAATGCTTGCACGAAAACGTTGTTTTTTGTCATTTCGACCGAAGGGAGAAATCCCCATCAATTTCTATGTCAGGGCATTAGATTTCTCGCTCCATTAAAAATGACAGTTTTGAATAATTTTTAAATCAAGTTCAAAATAAAGCCACCTTGTAGTGAAATTTTTATTTATCATAGTATTAGCAATTGGTCATTCATAGTCATTTCATGGAGTTTCGGAATGAAACCGCTTTTTGTTGGATTATAATTCATAATTTATTTTACCTTTGAGAACTAAATTATTCGTATAATTAAACAACATTTAATTACAAAATATTAATAGTATGAAATCCCAACATTATTTTTTTCAACTTATTATTATTCTGCTGTTGTTACCTGTTTCACACATTTATTCCGCAGATAAAGAACTAAAAGTCGGCTTTCATGTCTCACCTCCTTTTATTATTCAAAATAATGATCAGTACAGTGGAGTATGTGTGGATCTTTGGGAAACAATTGCTGATTCCCTGAATATTGATTATTCATTCAGAGAATATGACTTTCAGGAATTATTGCAGGTAATAAAAAAGGACGATGTTGATGTTTGTATCTTTCCGCTGACAGTTACTCCGTCCAGAATGAAGATGTT
>JAIOSH010000376.1 GCA_021107685.1 Bacteroidales bacterium
AAAAAAAACCTTACCAAAATAAAGGTAAGGTTTTTTTATCCGGATATCTAATGAACCGGTTAGTAAGTAATTATAAATATAATACTAAACTTCTTTCTGATAATCATTTTCATCTATAATTACCAAAATAAAAATATTGTATAGTATTATTTCTTTTAATTATACTTTTTTCCTGGCGTTATAGATCTTCTTTGAACCATAAGCCGCTCCTAATATCAACATAATGCTTAATCCTCCGTCAATGGGAGCGCCTCCGCCTACAGGTGTGTTGCCGGTACCAGGTGCATTACCTCCATTTGGATGTGGTGGAGTCTGGGCTAATAAACATACCGGTGCTGTCAGTAAAAATGCTGCGATTACTAATAATTTTATTGCTTTTTTCATATTTATTTGTTTTTTAAATGTTTACAATTTAATTTATAAATTCCTTACCTCTCCTCCCCCTTTCCATTCGGAAAGAGGGCAAGGGGGTGAGGTCTATTTTACAAATACTTTTTGTGTTATTATATTATCATTACTAATAACCTTAACAATATAATTTGCACTCTCTTGTATCATGATTGTGTTCAATGCGGTATTGATTGCTTTCCTTGCTATTTCCTGTCCCATTACATTGTAAACTACAATATCGCCTTTGACATTTTCAGGAACATTTACATAGATATTATTTGAGTATGAATAAATATTTACTGTTCCGTTTTCAGGCTCATCAACTCCAAGAGGTGTAAAGTGAACTATGAATCTGGCTTCATCATCACCGGTGTTATAAGTAAAGGTATATGAATTACTCAGCAAGTCGGTTTGCTTATTTAAGAACAGGTCTTCAAGAACCACATCTTTAAATTCACTTGTTTCAGTTGCACTGATAGTATATTCACCTGAAATTGTTGTACTGAATCCTGTAGCCACCATATCAGTAGCAGGAAGTGAATTGATAGCCATATATCCGTTTGCCATGGAATAAATCTGTGGGATTTCAACATTATATGCAAACATTTTGTGTGCATCATAGTTATAATCAAAACCATCAGTTGCTTCTTCAAGGAAACGGATAGCCATATCGTCAGTATAACCATTACCTTCAACTTTTATTTTTACAAGATCACTTACACCTGATTTCAGGTAAGGTGTCCTTGTGTGAGTACGTACAGGTTTGTCAAATCCAAGACTACCTGAATTTACTGTACATTCTACAAAGAATCCTTGTCCAGGGGCAATGATGTTGGATCCATTTCCTGCTCCTACACCTGCAATCCATGTTGCCCAATTTCCGTTATCTTCAATATAAGTTGCATCAGCTACATTTGTTTTTGTCCAGCCCGTAGCTGCATCCCAGTCAATTGGTGAGGGATATGGATTACCTACGGCATTCCAACCTGCATTTGTTCTGTTAACAGTTATGCTTTGTGTGCTTGTATTATAAGCTCCTGTAAAAGTAGCTATTTGAGAAGTACTTGCATAAAGGGCAAAACCCTGTGTCGGTGTTAAATTAACAGTTATCGGAACTATATCAATCCAAACATTAGTAGGTTCATCAAAATACTGCAGATACTTACCTGTAAACATACCTGAAACAGCACCTGCAACAGGAGAAGATATCATATGCCATTGAGGGCCACTTATAGCAACTTGTGCAGTTTGTGGGCTTTTAGCTACACTAAGAAGTCCATTATCAATCCAGGAAGCATAACCCGTAGCATTAGCTTCAAGGCTCATTTCACCGGCAACTGTCATTCCTGTTTGTACATCGGCAGTAACACTGGCACCTACGGCAACAGAACAATTACCACCTACTGTAACAGTAGATGACATACCGGTACCATTAACAGTAGTTACGGACCCTCCTGTTACATAAAAGTCATTCATAAAATCAATCGGGTTATTTTCTGCATCTCTGGAGAAAACGTAATCACCACCTGAAACTGTTAAGTTGTAAACTTCTACACCTGAAGCACTTGATGGAGAAAGTAAGTAGCCTCCACCAGAATCAGTTCCTGTAAGTATAACATTACCATCAACTATTGAAGAAAAAATACTTCCTTCAGTTTGGAATGTTCCGCCAATAGTAAGGTTAAAAGGACCATTCATCCTACTTGTAGCATTGGCATCATACCATGCAACATCTGCGGCAACATTAATATCACCACCTCTTAATTGGATAGAAGCCCTAGCGAAGCTGAAATAACCAGCCTGATACCATCCGCCACCAATATTTAGTGTACCACCATCAATATCAACAACAGCATTAGTAGCATCATTATTATTTAAATCACCGGTAATTGTACATATTCCATCATCCATATCAAAAGTACCATTGCAGAGAAGGTCTGCCCCAACAGTTAAATCACCACCTGTACCGATAGTAACAGTACCACCGGCATTTACGGTCATTCCTAAACATGCAACAGTTTCATCAACAACAGGATAGTTTGTTAAACCTGTAGGAATTGTTACATTAACCGTGGCATCAGGTACATTACCGTCATCCCAGTTGCCTGCTGTTGCCCAGTCGCTGTCTATCGCACCTGTCCATTCTCCGGGATTAGGGCCTACGGTTGCGATTGCAACAATAAAGTTTAAATCATAAGTACAAAAATCACCAAGGCTTGGAATAAATGCATTCCCTCCTGCATAAATATCATCTGAAAAAACAAGGTAAGCATAATCAAAGGCAAATGTATAAACTGTAGCTGCATTTACAGCTAAAGGAGTAGTTAAGGTAAAAGTATGAGCTCCTTGACCTGAGAATGTTACTGCTTGAGAATAAATTTCATCTAAAGGATCAACGCTCTCTCCATTAAAAATTCTTAAATCAGTATCAATTACCCCCACGTCATAATTATAAACAGTAATATCTGTAATATTCCCGGCACCAATCGTAGTAAATGACTGACCCATTTGTTCATAATTATAAATATATTGAAAACCAAGGCTTTCAATCGTATAATCAGCCCGAACATTAAACCATAAGCCGGTAAATAGTACCAGCATACATAAAGTAATAAATTTTTTCATAATTTTAAATTTTTAGTTAATAAATAATTTTTAATAAATAATTTTTTTTAATAGATAATTTTTATACGTAAATTTTTAAATGAATTCGCAAATATATATAATATTTTTTAAAATCCAAATAAATATTAACTTCTTTTTATTTTTTTTGATGTTTTCTTTGTGAAGCTTTGAGACTTGATGTGGCAATTAAGCTCTTAAGTCGCCACTTTTACCAATCCCGACCTTTCAGGTACGGGACAGGCTATGTTGTTAGAGTTGAATGTTGTCTATGCTGATTTTAGATTTTCCACTCACTACTTATTTTTTTCCCGATGTAGTCGGTTTATTTTCTATATAAGTTGAAAATAGTCAGCC
>JAIOSH010000453.1 GCA_021107685.1 Bacteroidales bacterium
AAACTGCTTTCGTACTTTTACTGGTGCAGAAATTTATGCAAGAATTGAAGGGTTTGTTTCAACCGCAAGAAAACACAATTGTAATGTCTTTTCCGAATTATGTACTACCTTTGACGGATATAATTTTTTAACAAAATAATTGACCTGCTAAATAATTACAAATTTTTTTTATCTTTGATTCAAATTTATTTTGAATTTAGTATCAAGTTATATTTGTTATAAACCATGAAAAAAATATTTCAAATTTTACTGCTGCTTTCGGCTATCAACTTTTTACAAAACAATGTTTTATTGGCAACCACTGAAGATTTGGTTGTTACTGAAAATATACAATTAATTTCAAATGATACGATTATCCTTTTCGAAGAAAATTTCAATGATGGTGATTTTACAAACGACCCTGCATGGACACCTTATGTAAATCAAAGGTGTGCACCACAGCCTGCAACAGTCTCAGTTGTTGATGGATATTTAAAGGTATTTCAGGAAAATGCAAGTGCATGTGGTACTTATGCATATATAGAAATACGTTTTGATATTCCTGTATCCGACAGCACAAAAATTCAATTTGATGTAAATCCTGTATTTTCTAATGTTGATGAAGGGGCAGGTTGGACAAATAAAGAATACCCCATTTCCATTATTTTAAGATTGACCAATACAAATGATGAGTTATTAACTTTTTGGTTGGCATACAATTACAGGGGTGGGGATAGTGAATATTTCAAGGATTTTATACGAATGCCTTTTCCACATTGCCGCCAGGGTGAATGGATACGGAATGAAATTTATACAATAAGGGACTATTTTCCGGATGCGAAAAAAATTATTTCCCTTACCATAAAAGGATGTGGCTGGGATTATGAGGGTTATGCAGATAATATTAAAATATTTGATTGTAAGCCAAATATTTACACAATAGAGAACAGGATTAAAATCAATTCCCTGGAAAATCAATTGGAATCAAAATCGGGAATAGAAAAGATTAATATACTTAACGAATTATCTGAATTATATAAATCAATTTCATCCGAAAAATCAATTGAATATGCAAATGAAGCATTGGAACGTAGTAAAAAAATAAATTATAAAGAAGGTGAATCAATTGCTATAAAACAAATTGGCATAGGATACAGCCTTATTGGCAAGTATAAAAAAGCCATTGAATCGCATAAAAAAAACATAAGACTTTTTAAAAAAATGGATGAAAAAAAATTTTTACCTGCCTATTTAAATTTTATTGCTAATGCTTTTTTTAAGATGAGAAATTATGATAGCGCAATAATATATTTTAAGGAATCATTAATAATAAGCAAAAAAATAGACATACAAAATGAGTCGGTCATTTCTTTAAAGGGTCTATCTAAGTTATATTTGCTTTTGAATGAATTCGATAAAGCGCTGGAGTCTCTTGAAAATTTATTAGATATTTACAAAGAGACCGATAATAAGAATGAAATAATATATACTATGAATGAAATCGCCAGGACTTATAATTTATCAGGTAATACGCAAAAAGCTATTGAATATTATTATAAATCATTAGAATTATGTGAAAAAACCGGGATCACAAAGAATTTGGCAAAGACTTTTGAAATTCTCGGTGATATTTTTTATCGGGCTAATAATTACGAAAAAGCCATGGAATATTATCAAAATTCACTTAATCAAAATAAAAAAAGTGGGGATTTAAACAGCGCTGCCATATCCCTTTTTAGTATCGCTAATATATATTATTGCTTAAAAAGTTATAAAATTGCGATTGAGAATCTTAATATGAGTTTAAAAATAGCTCAATTGAAAAACCTGGAAAACCTTATCAGTGACATTTATTTGAAGTTCAGCGAAATTTATGATGAAAAGGGTGATAAGGAGATGGCTTTAAGATATTATAGATTATTTTCTAATACACGAGATATTATTTTCAATGAAGAAAAAAAGCAGGCACTCGCCGAGCAATACGTAAAATATGAAACCGAAAAAAAGAACCAACAAATTGAATTATTGAGCAAGGAAAAAAAAATTCAGGAGCTTAAGCTCAAACAAAAAACCTATCAGTCGTATCTTAGTATTACCATTGTTGGCCTGGGGCTGATTTTAGTCATCATAATTTACAGCAGATACCGGGCAAAACAAAAAGCGAATGTATTACTTGCCGAACAGAAAGAACAACTGAAAAAATTTAACACAGAACTTATCGCAAAAAATGAATTAATATCAGGCCAAAAACAGGAAATAGAAAAACGGGTTAAAGAAAAAGAAATAATGCTACGCGAATTGCATCACAGGGTAAAGAATAACATGCAGGTAATTTATAGTATGCTGAGCATTCAATCAAGGCGATTAAAAGACCCGGATGCTATAAATGCAATAAAAGATAACATCCATCGTGTCTGGGCAATGGCATTGATACATCATAAGCTTTACTTAGATGAAAAACTGACAAAGATCAACATGCCTCAATATATCAATGAGCTAAGTGCCAATGTTTTAGAAACAAATACAAAAATAAAGCAACAGATTAGCCTGAAGTATGATATTCAAAATATTGACCTTGAGGCAGACCTTGCAATACCATTGGGATTAATCATAAATGAATTACTCAGCAATGCTTTGAAACATGCTTTTAATGACATTTCTACACCTGAACTAAAAATAACTTTAAAGGAAGAAAATAATAAAAATTTAATTTTAAGTATAAAAGACAATGGAAACGGCATTTCAGATGAATTTTATTCAAATAATGCAGGAACTTTCGGACTGGAACTTGTTAATATGCTTACAAAACAATTGAAAGGAAAACTGGAAATCACAAACCGGAATGGCGCCTGTTTTAAATTAACTATTTCGTTACCTACAATCATCCATACTGATTCATTACAGTCATCTAAAATCTTAAATCGTAAATCTTAAATTCTCAAAACATGGACAAGATCAAAATATTAATTATTGAAGACGATATTATAACGGCAAAAGATATTGCTCAACGCATGGAAATAGAAGGCTATGATATCTTATCCATTGTTGATAACGGAGAGGAAGCCATAGAAGTAGCTAAAAACCTGCAACCCGATATAGTTTTACTTGATATAGGTTTGGGCAAAAATAAAATAGATGGTATTGAAACAGCAAAAAGAATTAATAAAATCAGACAAATGCCTGTTATCTTCCTGACTGCTTATTCCGATAATGAAACTGTAAATCGCGCAATGGAAACGATGCCTGCCTCCTATTTAGTTAAACCTGTTAATGATAAGCAGTTAAAAACTAGTATCAACCTTGCTATGAACAGATTTGCCGATTTAAAAATCAGGCAGGAAGCTGAGATAGAAAAAAAAGAAAAAGCAAAAGAAAGTGATCATTTCATACTGAATGACAATATTTTTATAAAAATGAAGGAAAAATTTTATAAAGTAAAATTGTCGGATATATTATGGATAGAAGCCGGCAGCAATTACTCTACAATAATAACTCCATCACATAAGTACACTATCCTGCTGAACTTAGGTGCATTTTTTAAAAAACTACAGAAAAATACCCGGATTTTTGTCCGTATCCACCGTTCCTATACCATAAACATCGAACATATAAATTCATTTGATATTTCACATGTTCATTTTAAAAACAAAAAAATTCCCATCGGGAAATCTTACCGTGATGATTTTTATAAGCGGATTGGGTATGTTAAATAGTTAAATGGTTAAATGGTTTCATGTTATAAGTTGCATTGTAAGTCCTTTTAATCCTTGCCTAATAATTATATATAACTAAACCCTACCGCCCTTAAATTGAGGCTGTTGCGAAACTTAGTTCTTCGGCAAAAATACCTGCCGATTTTATTACTTTTTGCACTTTGCGTATTTTGTTCTGTCTGATTTGTTCCCGATAATCATCGGTAGAAATATACGAAAATTGTTGTTTCTTTGTTAGCATGTT
>JAIOSH010000028.1 GCA_021107685.1 Bacteroidales bacterium
AAGTATTCAGGAATACAACCCGGAGAAGCGTCCATAAGGTACATCCCATAGGTTGAGAAAATGATATAGTATTCAAATGTTAGGTCAAAAATGCAAAAATTAGTTGCCTGAATGGAATCTGGCCCAAAACCTTCCCATGTATAGGAAAAACTTTGCTGAAGAGTAAAAAATAATACGAGAATTAAGACAATTTTTTTCATCATAACAGAATTTAAAGGTTAAACCCGTAGGTTACCTAACCAACTGGTTAAATTATTTTGAGTAAATTACTTTTTGCACAATCGTTCCACTTTCCTGTTTCAGAACGATAAAATAAACTCCTTCTGATAATTCTATGTCGCTGTCAGCCGGTTTCCATGTGTATGAATTCCAACTCCCTTTTTGGCTGTCTGTATTAATATGGTCAATTTGTTTTCCTGTTAAAGAATAAATATCAATAGAGGCTTTATTACTGTTTAAAAGAAAATATTCAATGCTTAGTTCGTTTTTAAACGGATTAGGAGTTGTTTTGAGAATTTGCCCGTTATTAATTTTTTCAGATTCTTCAAAATCACCTCCGTAAGAAATTGATATTTGCGACATGTATAAAACACTGTTATTGTTAATGTGCGACTGCCAGATGTCTATTACATCAAAATAATATGAATAAGAATGTCCGTAAAAAAGTACAGGGTTGCTGTCAGTGAAATTGTTATTTGAAATATTTTGAATTGGAGAATAATAATCGATTGTAGCATAAACTTCCCTGGTTTCGCTTTCGCCTGAACTAAAAGTATAAACAGCAGGCCAGGGAAAGTTCTCAATAATAAGATCATAGGTTAAAAAAACAGGTTCAAAACATTCGGTAACTCCCTGGAAATCCAAAAAAGTTACCTCATCAGACCATACATCCCAGCATACCACTTGCCCGTTATTTTCCCAGCATATATTCTCTTCAAAATAAAACATCCAATACCGTCCCATTTTCAGGTTTATATTGTTGCCGGTGGCGTAAATAGTGTCTGGTTCTGACCAGAGATTTGTATTTTCATTAAATTCGGAAAAATAGATATGTGAACTGTCGTTAATAATCTTCCTGTAGAAAACATACTTCTCCGAACAAACAGGCTCAAAACAGTTTATTGTATCAATGGTATAAACCTCACCGAATTGTAAAGAATCTTCAGCTACTGAAATGTGAGTAAATTGAACACTTTCATCTGTTTCCCAACATGCTGATTGGTAATAATCGTTTTTACTTATGTAACATGAGTTTTCGTCAGCAGGTGTGTTAGTAAGTTGAAAAGGTAAACCGAAAGAGCCGTTTATAAAAAATTCAACACCGAATACATCAAAATTTCCTGTTTCGTTTGATTCGTAAATAAGAAAATATCTTGCATTGGAAAATGGTGATAAAACAAGCACTCCAGGGTTTCGGTACTCGAAAATATCATCACTAAAAACAAGCTGTTCATCTGTCATGGTATATATATTCCTAAACCAGATTTGTGAAGGAGTACCGGCAGTCAACCTCTTTTCATAAAAAACGAAAATGTCATCACCTGAATTATCTAAAACCGTCATAACATCAGGATTTGAATTAATAGAGAGTGAATCCGTAATTGCTATAGCCTCTGTCCAGTCGGGATAAATCTGAGACTGAGTTAATTTGAAAATAATAAAAATCGAAATAAAAAGAATAGATTTTTTCATCTTGAAAGATTTTAAATTTAAAACCGTAAAGATACAAAGAAAATGAGAGTTTTACAAGCGAAAAATTAAAATTATACTGAAATGCATAAACTTTATGGTACTACCATTTTTTTATAGGATAGGATTGTTGACGCCAGAAGTCCGAAGCTGGAAGCCCGAAGTCAGGAGTTCTGCTCTAATCTCAGTTAATTTTTAATTATCTTAAAGTTGATCTCTTCTTTGTCAGAAGATGCTTTTAAAATATAAAGCCCGTCATGCAAATCAGACATATCAATTTTAATATTTTTTCCTTTTAATAAATTTTTATAAGATGATTTTCGGATGATCTTTCCTGTAAGGTCGTAAACATCAATTTTTAAATTTTTGATGTCATTGTTGATGTGTACATTTAGATTGTTAGTAACAACCGACGGATATACATTGATAAATTTATTTTTAGGTTTTGTTTCTTTAATATAACTTGGCTCCCCGCCAATAATCAGGTTGGAAAAATGACCACGTGCTTCTTCTTCTTCGTCTGATGCGTAATAGCTGAATTTTATCGTTCCATATTCTTCATCAAGCATATATGGTAAATTGAAATTAAATTGGAATGTTCCGTTCTGAACATTTGTTTGAAGCTCTGTTAATATACTGTCCTGTACAGTAAATTCTGCGGATTGGCTACTCGGATCGTTTACCAATGTTGATTTAACTTTTATTCGGTCGAAAACAACAATATTTAATGTTCCATTGAAAGTATTTAAAATTTCGCCTGATGGATTTTCAATCCAGCCCGATACTGTAACATTATCACCGGGATTTAAAGTATCTAATGGATTATTAATATTTACACCATTTATTTCATTAGTAATAACGTAATTTTTCGGAACGGAAAGTTTTAATGCCGGATCACCAAATAAAAAGAATCTTCGCATGACTTCATTAGCATTGTTTTTGTTTTTAGCAAATTTTACAATCTTACCTAATCCAATATTCGGATTATTAAGAAAAGATTCAATCAGGTTTTTATTGAGTATGCTATTTACTGATGCATAAGTTGGTTTGGTAGGAGAGAAAATAGCTATCATTCCTCCTTCCTCTTTTAATAAGATATATTCAGCTAAGGATTCTATTTCAGGGTTATCCAATAGTCCAAAATCACCTGTGGCTGCTATAAGGAACGGATATAAGTCAGTATTGTTCCAGTTTTCCACATCGTCTATGGTAAGGATTTTTTCATACGCCAATCCATTATAAGTTCCATGTCCAATATAATTCATTATGAATATACCTTCATTTATCATATTGTTTATTACCTGGTTCACTTCGGGGTATATTTGTTGTCCATTGGGCAGAGTGTCTTGTTGGTAACTGTCTAAATAGATTTTTTTAATATTGTAAATATGGTCGGAAGTATCAATTATTGTGGCTATTTCTTCGGCTTGATCTAAATGTATGTTAGCATCTTCATCATCTGCAATAACAGAAACTTCATTTTTCCA
>JAIOSH010000524.1 GCA_021107685.1 Bacteroidales bacterium
GGATCATTGTCTCTTTTATCAATAGAATACCAGGCTGCAGGAATTTTATTTTGATTGATCCAGTCGCAAAGAATTGTTGTTTTCCCAAATCCTGCCGGAGCGGAAATAAGTGTAAGTTTTCGTTTAAGACCCTTATTTAATTTCTCAAAAAGGATTGATTGATGAACCAGATTCGTCTTGGTTGAAGGAATATGTAATTTAGTAAATAACATTAAATCCAAAATTATCTTTAATCCAACTAATCATTTTCGCCTCTTTCTCTTTAAATTCTGACTAACTACAATTAAGAAAATTTGTTGGAATTTAATTGAGTAAATTTCTTTTTGCTTTTTAAAAAATGCTCAAAAACAATATTCTTACCATATATTTTTGAAACATTAATATGTTCTGTTTCTCTTCTTTTTTTCCTGATTTTTGATAAAGAAGAATAAAAACTAAAATGAGCTTTAATAACAGCAAAAAAATCTTTAAAACCACCATCAAACAAAAACTTTAATGCAGCAATTCCATCTAAAAACAATCTTGCAATAAACACTTTAATAAGCCTGTTATCTGGAAGATTTTTTAAAAGCATAATATTATTATTCCTCATATTAAGGTAAGTCTTTCGGGCAGATTTCTTTGGTAATGTGCCTCCGCCAATATGAAAAACAGTAGAATTGGGACAATACATTATTTTATAGCCTTTATTCTTTACTCTCCAGCAAAAATCAATTTCTTCCATGTGAGCAAAGAAATCATTATCTAAGCCTCCAAATTGATGATATAAATCGGCACGAACAAACATACAGGCTCCTGTAGCCCAAAATATTTCAGCAACATCATCATATTGACCATTATCTTGTTCTATACTTTGAAATAATCGTCCCCTGCAAAATGGATACCCGTATTTATCAATAAAACCGCCTGCTGCACCTGCATATTCAAATTTGGAAGGTTCATTAAAAGACCTTAATTTCGGCTGGCACACTGCAATTTTTTTATCAGTCTCCATTAAATCTATCACAGGCTTTATCCAGTTTTCAGTTACTTCAATATCTGAATTCAACAATATATAATAATTCGCATCAATTTTCATTAGAGCATCATTATATCCTTTTGCAAATCCTTCATTTTCAGCATTGCGGATAATCCTTATCTGCGGGTAGTTATTTTGTAAAAACTTCACCGAATCGTCGGTTGAGGCATTATCAACAATAATTATTTCAGCAATGTCATTACTGTTTTTTATAACACCAGGCAGGAATTTTTCAAGGAAATATTTTCCATTCCAATTTAAAATAACTACTGCAATTTTATTATTCATTCAAATAATTGGAGTTAAAAATTAATGTGATAATTGAATCTTTTTGGGACTGTAAATATATATAAATCTTTACTATTAAACATTAATAATTACAAAAAAAATAATTAGAGTCTGTCTATAAAGTCAGTGTTTAGTTCAGAATGTTCGTTTTCGAGGCTTGCGAAGTCAAAAAAAAACGGAGTTTACTGGGGTAAATGAGTATTTTTTTGACGAGCGTAACGAAGAAAACGGATATTATGGACAAACACTAATTAATCTCGTTTGTGCTTCCATCTTCTGTGCGACCATAACCAATTGTCGGGATGTTCATTTATAGCCTTTTCTAATAAATGTATATGATTTTCGGTAATTTCAAACTCGGATGTTTGTTTTGGAGTATCAGTGATTTTTATAATTTCCACTTCATAAAATCCTCGTTTAATCCTTTGAATATTAAAAAAGACAACAGTAAAATCAAATGACTTTGCAATTTTTTCTACTCCTAAGAAAAAAGGAGTATCCTGATTAAGAAAATTTGTCCAATAATTAATTTCGGTTTTAGTAGGAGTTTGATCGCTTATTAAAATATTAGCAGTAAGTTTACTTCTGTTTTTTATTAAAGTTCTGGTAGTTTCATTAAAAAGTATAAGGCAGTCCTTATTGAATTTTGACCTGGTATTTATCATAAATCTGTCAAAAAATTTATCACTAAGAGGTTTAACAACAGCATATACCTTATGTTTACTTTTCATAGCTAAAGCCATTGATATATATTCCCAGTTTCCACAATGACCCATTGCAATCAGTACACTTTTGCGGGATTTGTATAATTCATTAAAAATTTCATAATTTTTAAATGTAACCCTTTTGGCTAATTCGTCTCGCGACATACCTTTTATCTTTAAAACCTCAAGAAATATATCTGATAAATTCCTGTAATATTTTTTTACGATTTTTTTAATCTCTTTTTCCTCTTTTTCAGGAAAGGCATTTTTAAGGTTAGTAAATATGACATTTTTCCTGTAACCAAGAATATAATTTATAATAAAAGAAAAAAAATCAGAAATAATATAAATTATTCTGAAAGGCAGAATTGAAATAAGCCAGACTATTGCTAAAAAGAAATAATAAAATAAAAACATCTTGAGCAAAAATTATAAGAATTTTAAGGGTGCAAAATAAATGAATATTTGGGAAGATACTAAATTTTTATAAATATTTATCTCGGATTGTCAAAATAGTCTTTTGATTTACCACCCCAGGGATCTTCCTGCACTCCGTCATCAATATTAAAACCGGGATCAACCCTGCCGTAAAGAATTTGTTGCCAGCGATAATTTGATAATTCCCCAACAGCATCAGAATGAATAAGAAAAAAATCATTTGTTACAATATCCTTTGCGTAAAAAACGAATTTTTTATTTCTTTGACTATTCAGCAGCACATAATAATGCCAGATTTCATAAGGATATGTTGCAGGTTCATTATAACTTTCGGAAATGGAATTAGGTGGTCCGTATTTCAGATATACTCTACCCCTGTCTGTATCATATCCTTTTCTTATTTGTGTAGAATATGCAAAGTTTACCTTATTAACCTCTCCTAAATAATTTAACCAGGCTTGCTCAGGATTTAATTCGTTTCTTTTTAACCAAAAACTATAGAAATATTTTTGCATCATTTTAAGATCAGCTAATTTAAGTTGATTAAACACAAATACTTTTTCCTGCTCTGAAGAAATAGGAGTAAGAGAATAAATATAATCTAAAAGTGTATCCTTGCTTGTAATTCTAGCGGCAAAACTACTTTCAAGATTTATTGAAATAATATCTTCGAGATTTAGCTTGACATTAGGATTGCTTCGCTGAAAAAAAAGTTTATTTAAACCTATCAGATTATTTCCCCTGTCTCTTACTTCAATTACTAAGTTATAATTGCCTGAAGGCAATTTGCTTATATCAAATTCGTTAAATAAAAATTTAACAGTCTTTGTATCTTCTTTTTTAGATTTTACATATCCGGTAAGAGGTTTGTTAGTACCTATAGTTCCAATATAAAATGAAACAAGGAATTTTTGAGCATTACCCAATACTTTTTCTGTATTATATATCTCAGAATAAAAAGTGAGTTTGTTTACTTTTTCCGGATAGTAATTATATACATAAGGAATAAAATCATAACCACTTTTTGATAATATGCTTGGGTTTAATGTTTTTTTATAAGATTCAATAAGTTCAATACCTGAAACCGTAACCTTATCAGGCGGATAATCAATTAAAACAGGTTCTAATGTTATGAATGGTTTCGCTTCCGTATTTAAATCCGCAATCCTGATTTCAAATTCATAAGAACCATTTGACAGTGAAATTCGTTGTTGGTCAATAAAATTGAAGTTAATATCTGTTGTATCATCAATTTCAGGACTTAATAATTCATATTTATCAAAATTAATGATTTTTTCACCTTGCCTGAATATCATTGATATCTCAATAGTTCCCTGATATTTGTCATTGGCATTTTTCTTAAACACAACGCTATTTCCAACAACTGATAAATAAGTTTCAATATATGGTCCATTATCAGGCGATGAAAAAGTTGCATAAGATAAAAATGCCTGAATGTTTTTCGCTGTTAATGTAATTGAGCTTAATAGAAAAATTATGAATAATGAAATGATTAAATGCTTTGCCAGCGAGGCATTCTTTTTTATATTTTTATTTTTCATGATAAATTTTTTTTGGTAAAAGGTTGATTTTAATAATAAATTATGGTTTTTGTATTGAATATATAAATTTCAATAAATCTTAACAAAAGTACAATAAAAAAATTGTTCAGTCAAGTAAAAATCAGTTTACGGTTGTATTTTTTAAGTTAACGGTAAGATTAAGGAATTAATAATAATATTTCCTGGTGCCTGAAACAAGTTACAAGGTGGTCGTTTATCATTCCTGCTGCCTGCATAAAGGCATAACATATTGTTGTGCCAACAAATCTGAATCCATTTTCTTTTAAAGCTTTGCTCATTTTATCAGATTCCTTTGAATTAACAGGTATTTCTTCGTTTGTTCTCCAATAATTTACTATTGTTTTTTGATTTACAAATTTCCAGATAAATTTATCAAATGTTCCAAATTCCTCCCTGATTTTTTTAAAAGCCTTTGCATTATGTATCATTGCTTCTATTTTAAGCTTATTCCTGATAATACCTGCATTATTTAATAATTCCTTAATTTTAGTCTCATTATATTCTGTTATTTTATCAACATCAAAATTATCAAAAGCATTCCTGAAATTCTCACGCTTTTTCAAAACTATAAACCAGCTTAATCCAGCCTGGAAAGTATCCAAAACAATAAATTCAAATAATTTCCTGTCATCATGCAAAGGCACACCCCATTCAGTATCATGATATTTATTCATCAAGGGGTTATCTTTTGTCCAAAAGCATCTTTCTTTTTTTTTAGAATCGTTTAGTTTTATCATAACCATTCACAGGGTTTAAATAGCTAATTATAATTTAGAATTATGATTTTAGATTAAATCTAAAATTTTAAAAATTAATATTAGGAAAAAAGGTCATCAATTTCCTGTAAATCATTAGAAGATAATTCTTTTTTATCACCGAGAAACTCAGTAATTAAAGTAATTCTACCTGCTATTTCCAGAACTTCTATCCTGTCAAATGCTTGTAATAGGCTTTCTCCCACAGTTAAAACACCATGGTTTTCCATAAGAACAGCATTAGCTTTTAAAGTATATTCAGAAACAATTTCAGCGAGTTTTTCAGAACCCATTAAAGCATAAGGTGCTAAAACAGGTGTTCCTACAATAGCCCTTGATTCTCCAATCAGATTACAATTAATTTTTTTCTTTGATACTGTAAAACTTGTAGCAACAGGAGGATGTGCATGGATAATAGCTTTTACATCAGGCCTGTTTTTATATATTGCAAGGTGCATTCCTGTTTCCATGCTTAATTTTAGTTCAGGTGTTTTATTTTTCCCATCAATAGTTACAATCCCAATATCGTTAGCTGATAACCTTCCTTTATCAATTTGGGAAGGGGTTACTAAAATGTTATTATTATCAATTTTTAAGCTGATATTTCCACCTGAGCAAGTAGTAAGTTTTTGTATATAAAGTCTTCTCATAAAATAAGCGACTTCATTTTTTTCATTATTAAACTTCATATTTATTAATCAATTACTATTCTCTGACTTTGAGGATAGATATTAAAAAATGGTATAGAGGGATTAGTTGCAATTATTTTAATGTTTTTTCAAGAGCACTATTATAAGAATTTTTCACTTGCTTTATATGACCATAAGATTCATCATCAATTCGCAGGCTGCCTTTAGTTACGTGACCAAGCATAGCAAATTCAACTTGTGAATTTATCATAAAATCAATAAATTCAGATTCTTTTTTAGGTGAAACCGAAACTATTACACGGCTTTGAGATTCACCAAATAAAAAAGCATCGGTTCGTATTTCACCTTCTGATGTAATATCAAATCCCAGCTTTCTGTGCATAGCTGATTCTATCAAAGTAATATATATACCTCCTTCTGAAACATCATGTGCCGATTTGATAATTTTTTCCTTAATCAGATTTTGTATAACTTTTTGAACTTTTAATTCTTCATCAATATCAAATTCAGGTATAGGGGATAATTTGATTTTGTGATAAGATGTCAGGTATTCAGATGAATTAATATCATTCTTACATTCACCAATTAAAAAGATAACATCACCTTTTTGTTTGAAATCAAGTGTCATTAGATTTTCTTTATTATTGAGCAAACCTATCATGCCAATAACAGGGGTAGGATAAACAGGTTCAACTTTTCCTTTAATAGAGGACTGGTTGTAAAAACTGACATTACCTCCGGTAACAGGTGTTTTAAATTTACGGCAGGCATTACCCATTCCTTTAACTGCTTCCACAAATTGCCAATATACTTCAGGATTGTAAGGATTGCCAAAATTCAAACAATTTGTAATAGCTAATGGTTTACCTCCGGAGCAAACAATATTACGGGCAGCTTCTGCAACAGCTATTTCAGTTCCTTTTTTCGGATCTGTATAAACATATTTTGAATTACAATCTGTTGTCATTACTAATGCTTTATTTGTTCCTTTCACATTTACAATAGCAGCATCAGAAGGAGCATTTGTATTCATATTTTTTGTTCCGACCATTGTATCATATTGCTCAATAACCCATCTTTTTGAGGCTAAATTTAAGGCGGTTGTTAAATGTTGGGCTACTTTTTTTAAATCTTCCGGTTCAGGTATGTCGTCAATTGTAATCTTTTTTATTTTAGCATAATAAGGAGGTTTTTTGTATTCTCTTTGATAAACAGGTGCTCCTCCACCAAGAACCAAAGAAGTTGCAGGCACTTGTGCAGCTAATTCGCCTTCTTTATAAAATTTCAACTCGCCGTCTCCGGTAACTTCACCTATTTGTACACAATTTAAATCCCATTTTTTAAATACAGCTTCCACTTTTTTTTCTTTACCTTTTTCAGCTATGACCAACATTCTTTCTTGTGATTCGGATAAAAGAATTTCAAAAGGATGCATATCTTTTTGTCTCAAAGGAACTTTGTCAAGGTCAATGATCATACCATGCTTTCCTTTGTCGGACATTTCAGAAGATGAGCAAATAATACCGGCAGCACCCATATCCTGCATTCCGACCACAGCTTTTGTTTTAATTACTTCAAGAGAAGCCTCTAATAAAAGTTTTTCCTGGAAAGGGTCGCCAACCTGGACAGAAGGAAGGTCTTGGGATGAATTTTCTGTAATATCCTCTGAGGCAAAGGTTGCTCCATGAATACCATCTTTCCCTGTGCTGGAACCAACAATATAAACAGGGTTGCCAACACCTTTTGAAATAGCAGAAATAACATTTCCTTCTTTAACTATACCTACTGACATTGCATTTACCAAAGGATTTGTATTATAGCAATTATTAAAATATACTTCACCGCCAACAACAGGAACACCGAAAGCATTACCATAATCGCCAATACCTTTTACAATACCTTTTACCAGCCATTTGGTTCTGTCAAGTTTTATATCACCGAATCTCAAAGAATTCAACTGGGCTATGGGACGTGCTCCCATTGTAAAAATATCCCTGTTAATTCCTCCCACACCTGTTGCTGCACCCTGATAAGGTTCTACTGCTGATGGATGGTTATGCGATTCGATTTTAAATGCACAGCCAATACCATCGCCAATATCTACAAGACCTGCATTTTCTTCTCCTGCTTTTGCAAGCATTTGAGGACCTTCCTTTGGCAATGTCTTTAACCAGTAAACAGAGTTCTTATAAGAACAATGTTCCGACCACATTACCGAATACAGGCTTAGTTCGGTAAAATTTGGTGTTCGTCCCAAAACTTCTTTGATCTTTTCAAATTCTTCAGGAAGAAGTCCTAATTTTTTGGCTGTTTTAAGTGTTACCTCTTTTTGATTTGATGTTCGTCCCATGGCATAATATCTATTTTGTAATTCTTAATCTAAGTTTTATTCTTTTGTTATCTCTGCGCCTTTGCGACTCTGCGTTTAGAATATTTGTTTGATTGAATGCAGAGATGCAGAGTATTTTATTTCATTACCAATATATTTATCGCAAAAATAAATAACTATTATTATATCAGATGATTTTCCGAAAGGATATTATTAACAAAGCATTAATTTTTCACTCTATGATATCAGGATTTTAATATTATATATTGATAATCTGGTAATTGTAATCGTGTCAGGAAAATTGATACTGATTAGTTAAAATTTTTTTTAGCTATGGTCATATTATTTATCTTCGCCACCAAAAAACTAAGTCCGATAATTTATAAAACAAAACCTCATAGTGTATAAAACCTTTAAATGTTTAATAATAATATTAATTTTTTCAGCTAAGATTTTTGCACAATCCGATACTATTTGGATTGATGAGTTAGA
>JAIOSH010000555.1 GCA_021107685.1 Bacteroidales bacterium
AAAGAAAATAAATTTACAGGAATAAATTACGAAAACCCTTACAGTAATGAGTTTCGCAAAGAAATAAAACCTCATCTAATATCTTCCAATGCATTTATTAAAATCAATGCCGATATTTTTTCTAATATTTCACGTTCAGAATCAAAACTAATAATTGAATATAAAACTGCTAACGGAATAACTTATAGTTATAATCCCTTTTATCTTAATCAATACAATAAAAAGAATAAATGGACACATATAGAATTTGCGGTTTATATTCCTGAAATGCTAACAAATAACGACTATGTAAAAATTTTCTTTTTTAATACATCTGAAAAAGAAACATTGTTTGTTAAAAATATAAAAATTGAATTTATTTCATTAAAACAAGAACAGGAATTGCTTAATGGTATTAATATTCCTGATAACAGAGTTGTTGAAAAATAAAATATTTTTAATGATATGGAAAAAAATATTGGCTGGCTGAATTTTCACACTACTACCCAGGATAAAACATTTGAAGGTAATAGATCTTCTAAAATCAATATTAGCTCCCCTTTTAGTATAGCCTTTTATGATACTATAAAGCCTTATCTTAAATCTTCCGATGTTTTACTTAAACTTAGCTGCTATGCTTATGCTGATAATCCTGTTAATAAATCATGTTTAGTGGTTGATATGGAATCCGATGGGAAAAGCTATAATTATAATCCTTTTTATCCTAAAGAAAAAATTCGGGTAAATAAATGGACTTATATTGAATTTATAATGGTTCTACCACAAATTAAAACAGAAAATGATAAAATCAGGATTTATTTCTGGAACCCTGCAAAAGATAAAACACTTTATATTGATAATATGAATATTGAGTTTATTTCGTTAAGCGGTGATGTAAGTGGATAGTAGGTAGAAGGCAATAGGCAGTAGGCAGTAAGCAATTATTTATAATCTAACAATTTAAAATTCCTTAGCCCTGATATGACAATAGTAAGTTTTGTGTTAAAGTTAATTACTTATTCATTAAGCATTACAGGCATTACAAGCATTAAAATAACCTCGTCTTTGTTTTCATTATCATAAGGCAGCAAAATACCTGCCCTGCTTGGTTCTGATAATTCAAGTTTGATTTGTTCCCCATCTAAATTATTTAACATCTCCTGTAAAAATTTGGAATTGAAACCTATTTCAATATCTTCACCTTCATAATTACATGTTAATCTTTCCTTAGCTTCATTTGAATAATCAATATCTTCGGCTGAAAGAACAAGTTCTTTGCCGCTTATCTTTAATCTGACCTGATGTGTTGATTGATTAGCAAAAAGAGCAACACGTCTTATAGAATTTAAAAAAGATTGTCTTTCAATTATTAAAACATTCGGGTTTTCTTTAGGAATAACAGCTTCGTAATTTGGATATTTACCTTCAATTAGCCGGCATATTAAACTAACATTATTAAATGAAAAAAATGCATTAGTCTGATTATATTCCATTTTTACAGGCTCATCCTCATAAGAAAGAATGTTTTTTAATTGTGTTAAAGGCTTTTTAGGAAGTATAAATGATACTGATTCATCTGATTTAGCATCTGTTCTTTTATATTTCACCAATTTATGAGCATCAGTTGCAACAAATGTTATGTCTTCAGGTGAAAATTCACAAAACACACCTGACATTACAGGACGCAATTCATCATTTCCTGTGGCAAAAATAGTCTTAGTAAAAGCATTAACCAGTATTGATGATTTGATTGTAATAGATGTTGAATCTTCCATTGAAGGTGACTGCGGAAATTCATCACTTTTATGACCTGTTAGTTTATATTTACCTTCCCCTGCTGATATTTCAATACCTAAAGTTTTGTCATCAATAGTAAAAGTAACTGGAATGTCGGAAAATGTTTTTAAAGTATCTAATAAAATTTTAGCGGGAATAGCTATAATACCGGGTCCTTCTGCCATACTTAACGGAACTGTAACCGACATAGTTGTCTCTAGGTCAGAAGCAGTTATAATTAATGATTGTTCCTTTAATTCAAATAAAAAATCATCAAGGATAGGTAAAGTATTACTTGGATTTATAACCCCGCTTATAAGCTGTAAATTTTTTGATAATAATGAACTGGATACAATAAATTTCATATCAATAATTTTTAATAATTCATTTTAAATAATTCTTTGTAAAATTATTAAAATTTTAAATAAGTATTAAGAAACTATTTAATTTTTTTTATTTTTTTAATATTGGATTTAACAAGGCATTTTTCTGAAATCTCTGATCCTACCTGTTTTTTTCCTTATTTCAGGGAATTTAATGACATAGAAAAGTTCAATGTAATAACACAAAATATTTTTCAAATCTTTCCTGTTAACGAGATGTTGTATTTTTTTTGTTTCATAAAGTTTATCAGTGCAAACAATATCCCTATCAACATCAAAACCTGCGCCTGTAACTACTCTTGGTCCGGCAAATTCAACTAAGGAGCCTTTTTCTCCAATCATAATATCTCCTTGAGTTACATAACTGGCATAAGCTCC
>JAIOSH010000149.1 GCA_021107685.1 Bacteroidales bacterium
ATTTGCGGAGGTTTTATACTATAATATATCCCACTTAAAGAGACTATTGCTGTAATTAAATAAAACATTAAACTTAATGCTATTGAATTGTTTACATCCAAATCTATTAATCTTGCACCAAACAAAAAAGTAATTTCCCTTGAACCAACGCCTCCAATTGTTATTGGTAAAATTGCAACTATTGATGAAATCAGAAAAATAAATAAATATCCGGTAGTGTTGTCATTTATTCCAAGAGCATAAAGGATCATTAATGCAGAAATGGTTTGAGAAATTTGCACAATAAATGATTGAAAATTGGTTTTAAAAAAAATATTTAAATAGTCTTTAAAAAAATATTTAATTATAAGATAAAAAATCAGGATAGATAAAGGAACTAAAAACCAGGTAAAATACTTATATATAACAGGGTAATAGATAAAATATGATAGAATAACTGCGAGACAAAACAAAGCAAGCACTCCGCTTATCCTGTCAAGCAGTATTGCCGAGAAGATTTTTTTGACTTTTACACTGAATTTTTTATTTAAAAGATATATTTTATAACCGTCCCCTCCTATACCACCGGGTAAAAATAAATTATAAAACATTCCAAGTAGATATAATCTAAGATTGGATTTTTCTGAAATATTTACAAAAATACATTTCAGGAACTGATTCAGACGGAATGCAGCTATTGCTTTAGAGAATGCAAAAACCAATAAAGCTCCTATAAGTACGATAAAATTTGATGATCTATACAGAGAAAGAACATCATGAAAATTAATTTTCGTAAAAACAAAATAAAGAGCGCCAACAGTAAATGCTAATTTAAGAAAAAGCTTAATATATTTATTTATTCTAATTTTCGCCAATAGTAATGCTTTTTATTTTATAGGGTTTTTTATCCTGTGATTCATAGTAAGTCCTGAGCATAACTTCTAAAACTATACCTATTGTAATTATTTGAATTCCGGCTAATGTAAGCATAATGCCCAGCAACAGCAAGGGTTTTCCCCATATATCCTGTCCTAATACTTTAAGAACTAATAAATAAAAATCAATAATAATTCCTATTGCAAAAAATATTAAGCCTAAGCCACCAAATAAGTGCATAGGTTTTTGCATATATTTTTTAAAAAAAAGTATCAGTATCAAATCGCTCATCACTTTAAAAGTACGGTTTATTCCGTACTTAGATTCACCAAATTGCCTGGAATGATGTTTAACATTTACTTGTGTTATTTTTGCTCCCTGTAGATTTGCCAAAACAGGTATAAAACGATGCAATTCTCCGTACAATCCAAGATTTTTAGCAATATCACTTTTAAATAATTTTAGTGTACAACCATAATCTTTTATTTTTACATTAGTGGTTTTACGTATTATGGAATTTGCAATTTTACTTGGAATCTTACGTAAAAACATACCATCCTGTCTGTTTGCCCTTATTCCAGCTACAAGATCCCAATTCTCTTCTTCGGCTAATTTAAGCATCATAGGAATATCAGAAGGGTCATTTTGTAAATCTCCATCCATTGTAACAATATATTCCCCATTTGCTTGTTCAATCCCTGCTGCCAAAGCCAGGCTCTGACCAAAATTTTTCTTTAATTCTATCAGCTTTATTCTTTTATCATTAACTAATTTTATTTCATTAACTGTATTATCAGTCGAACCATCATCAACGAAAATTATTTCATACGAATATCCTTTTATATCTTCAAATATTTTATCAATCAAGGGTTTAATGTTTTTTTCTTCATTAAAAACAGTAATAACAATTGATAATTTTTTCATAGTATTAAATCTTTTTTTCAGGCAAATGTAATTATTTTAATATTTTTTTTGCATATTTGCTCATAAATTCTAATAAAAATAAATTATAGATTATGAATTTTAAAAAACTTTCTGTTCTTATACCTGCTTATAATGAAGAAAAAACGATTAATACAATATTGGATAAAGTTATTAATGTCTCATTAATTAATGATATTAGAAAAGAAATTATAATTATTGATGATCATTCAACAGATAATACAAGTAACATTATTGAAAATTATATTAAAGAACATAATGACCATGATATTAAGCTAATTAATTTGCCAAAAAATCAGGGAAAAGGAGCAGCTTTACATAAAGGAATTGAATTAGCAAGCGGTGATTTAATTATTATTCAGGATGCTGATTTGGAATACGACCCTGATGAATATAATTTTTTGCTAAAACCAATGATTAATAATATTGCCGATGTGGTTTACGGTTCACGATTTATGGGTAGTCACCCTCATCGCATTTTATTTTTCTGGCATTCAATTGGTAATAAATTTCTCACTTTCCTGTCAAATATGTTTTCCAATTTAAATTTAACTGATATTGAAACTTGTTATAAAATGTTCAGGTCGGAAATTATAAAAAAAATACCTTTATATGAAAAAAGTTTTGGCTTTGAACCGGAGGTTACAGCAAAAATTGCTAAAATTCGGGGCATAAGAATTTATGAAGTTGGAATATCTTATTATGGAAGAACATATTATGAAGGCAAAAAAATTAATTTCAAGGACGGCATAAGAGCAATATTTTGTATTTTTAAATATAATTTATTCAGCAAATAGCACCTAAACGAAAACGTTGCTTCTTGTCATTTCGATAGAAGGGAGAAATCTCCATCAATCTGTTTCAACCTTTTCAAGTCCCTGCCGCACAGGCTTTCTTCGACTTGAAAGGTTTTGCCGGTAAACTTTTCAGGTTGAGCAATGGATGTAGGGATGGGAAACCTGAAAAGTTGAAAAGAGGCAATGTCGAATTCGTTTGTAATTTTTATAACAAATGTAACAATCGTTATTTTTATAATGGATGCGATTTAATTTTCGATTTACTGCCACCTAAAAATGCTCAATATTTTTTTGTGTATAGCGTATATTCTATCTTATCTGTTCCTGTAATTATCCCAATAATTTTGGGGACTTACAACTTTTGTCCCTCTAAATTCTATCATGGTAAAATCATTAGTATTCCCAGTTATAATAAAATCTGCTTTTGACTCTGATGCTAATTCAAGCAACATATTGTCATCTTTATCTCCAATTATTTCAAATCTTTCTTTAGGAAAATATTTCCTTGCTTTACTTTCTATCTGTGCTAATACAAACTCTGCCTTGTTCAAAAAATCCAGATACTTATCGAATTTTGATCTATTCAAAACATCTAAATATTCTCTAAATAAATCATCAGATATACAAACATCTACAAGATTCTCAAGCACATAATTATAAACAATAAAATTGGGATAACTTCTTTGTATCAAAGCAGAAACAAGAACATTAGTATCAATGATTATTTTTTGCACGTCTTACTGATTTTACTTCATTTGTTATCTCGTCCATTGTCATTTTTGAGAGTTTATATTTCTCAGCCAATTGAACACATTTATTTAATGCTTGTTTTGTCAATTCATTATTAATTATATCAATAAATTCTGTAAATGACAGCTTTTCTTTACTTATCCCAAATTGATTATACTCTAAATCTGATATTGAAATATTAAGTGTTTTCATAATCATAAATTTTTTACAAATTTACACTTTTAGCTGAAACTTTCCAAAATTTCTAATTTCAGATGATTAGAGATGCTAAACTTTTTTATCATGCACTTAAATTGTAACCCGGAATATGAAAAATGCCAAATAAATGTTTCAACCTTTTCAAGTCCCAGCCCGCACAAGCTTTCTTCGACCTAAAAAGTTGAAAATGGCGGAGTCGAATTTTTTGGTAACTCTAATAACAAATGTAACAATCGTTATTTTTATAATGAATGCAATTTAATTTTCTATCCTTTTGATGGATATAAAATAAGGAAAGAAGATGGGTAAAGGTGGTAATGGAAGACACTAAAAATAGTGCGGGTTTCTTAATACCTCACTATCAATTTCCAATTGCGATAATTTACAAAAATTCCATTTCATTATAGGATTCACCCAGCAGTATTTCTAAGCGCTTATTATAGGCAGGTTTAATATTCAACTTACCATATTCTTTTTATTTTATATTTATCAAAAATTTTATCTTTAGAAATAATACTAAATTCTTCAACGATTGATTGTGCTATTAATAATCTGTCAAAAGGATCTCTATGATGAAAAGTTAAATCTTTTATTATAATAGTATGTTCAAATGAAATTGGTATAAGATCAAAATCGTGGTTTATAATTTCTTCTCTTAACTTTTTAAATTCAATTTTAATTTTCAATTTATTTAAACTAATCTTAATCGCCATTTCCCAAATTGAAGCAGTACTCACAAAGCAGTTATTGTCAGAATCCTCAATTAATGATTTTGCCTTAGCGGATAGTAGAGGATCGTCCTCGCTAAACCAAATAAATGTATGAGTGTCAAGAATTAAATTCATTTCATATATTCTTTAAAATCTTCCAGTGGTTCATCAAAATCAGCGTTCATTTCAAAAGTACCTTTCAAAAAACCCGCTTTTCTCTTTTTAGATTTTGTGATTTTTTTACTTTTCATCAGTAAAAAATCAATAAAATCACTTGCCTCTACTTTAAGTCTGTCAGGTAAAGAATTTATTTTAATATATAATGATACATTTTCCATAATAATTTATCTTTTTACACGAATTTAATAAAAAATTTTTCAAAACAATAATAATCTTCTACTTAGTGCTTGCACAAAAACGTTGTTTTTGTCATTTCGACCTAAAGGAGAAATCTCCATCAATCTGTATTGTCAAGGCATGAGATTTCTCGCTCCACTCGAAATGACAGTTTTGAATAGTTTTTGTGCAAGCACTACTTAGTTCAACGCAGTTATATATAGAATAAACTACTATACTAACAGCTAATATTTCTGATAATGCTTAAGTTTATTCAATTTACTGACAAAATTAAATCATATTTCAAAGGAATCCAAAAAATTTCTTACATTTAATATAGGAATAAACGTAATCTGTGTCGTCTATTTCTATTTTATGTAATCACTATCTCACATATAACCTAATCCGAATAATTCATATATTCTGACGATGTAATGATGCAGGTTAAAATCTGTTTCAACCTTTCAAGTCCCTACCGCACAGGCTTTCTTCGACTTGAAAGGTTTTGCCGGCAAACTTTTCAGGTTAAGCAATGGAGGGAGGGAAGGGAAACCTGAAAAGTTGAAAAGGGGTGTCAAATTCGTTTGTAGTTTTTATAACAAATGTTACAATCGTTGTTTTATAATGGCTGCAATTTAATTTTATATCCTTTTGATAGATATTGAATAAGGAAAGGGAGGGTAACGGTTTATGGTATGGGCACTAAGGGAAAGTGAGCTTGTCAACCTATCAAAATGTACCAAAATTGATAAGAGTAATTAATTTTGTATACCATTGAAACCCTTATTAGTTATACCATGTGTAGGTGGTAAGTGCATTATTTAATACGCTGCAAAACCTCTTGGATCAAACTTTTCAAATTCATGATCCGTTGTAAATGTCAACTCTTGAATTAATCGTTTCAAACCAAAAGCAAGTTTGAATACTTGTTTTATGAAATATACAACAAGTAATATTGGGACTACATAAACCACCCAAGAACCTAAATTTAATGAGAACGCATAAAAAGCTAGTTGACTTGTTTTTTTCAATATTTTCTTTGTTTCATTTATTTCACATAAATTAATAAGTTGTATCTTTCTATCAACCTTTTGTCTTAATTGATTATTAGTTTCAAATTCTCTTCTAGCTTCAATAAAAAGTGAAAGACTTAGAAATGGAAGTCTATTTATAGATGAGTTTATAGAATAAAAAAGAGAATTAAAAACATCATCACTCAATTTATCTCCATGAACTACTTTTAATTTAACTAATTGATCACGATATCTGAATAAGCGATACCTTAAATCAAGTCTCATGGATGGCAGGAGTATTGATTCATAAATGAAATGATACATAGTTAATAAAAAGAAAATAAATAATATTGTTGCCATTTTAATTACTTGTTTTAAGTTTTTTTCCAATAAGAATTTCTTGTAGCTTTTTTTTCTCTTGAGCTATTCGCCTCATCTCTGATGTATGAAGTCGTCTAAGTTTCCTTGTATTCATATACCAACCAATAACAAATACAAAAGACAATATCCAGCCAACTAAGTGCATAGATTTAAACAAAGTTACTATTTTAAAGATTAATTTCGATGCATCATCTGAAGAAAGTTTTAACATTAAAATAATTATTATGGTACCAAAGAGAGCAAGTGGAAATTGTCCTTTATTTAAAGAAGCAACTCCAATATCTCTTATCATTCCCCATAAGTTGGGTCTACAATAATTATTTTGTGACTTCTGTTTTCTTGTGCTCATTTAATTTTAAATATACTATAAATTATTATTCTCAGGGGCTTTGTGCATTACGCACAACATAAAAGTGTTTTAAACGAAAAAACAAAAATACGTAAAATTTTTATATGGAAGATAATAATCTAAATCAAAGTAAAATATTAGTTAGAAGCTACAAACTGAATTTTGTTTAAAACTCTTCATTCTCAAACAAAATTTTATCTTTCTTAATTTCATCATCGTATTTTTCGCAATCAATTTCAACAGTAATAGGTTTTAATGGTTTTTCAAAATCATCCTGAAAAAATGCCAATGTTGAATCTGCATATATTTTTTGCATATATAATGCCCATATTGGTAATGCCATATTTGCACCCTGTCCTAAGGTAATTGTTCTGAAATGTGCTGCACGGTCTTCACAGCCGACCCAAATACCTGTTGTAAGTTCGGGTATTATTCCCATAAACCAGCCGTCTGATTGATTATTGGTAGTTCCGGTTTTGCCGGCAATAGGATTTTCAAAATTATAAGTTAATCTTAATCTGATACCTGTTCCATACTGAACAACACCTTTCATTAGTTCCAGCATAAGGTAAGCTGTTTGTTCGCTCATAGCTTCCTGTTGTTCGGGAACAAAGGTTTCTATTACATTACCATTTTTATCTTCAATTCTTGTAATGAATATTGGCTCAATATAAACTCCTTTATTTACAAATGTATTCATTGCACCTACCATTTCATATAATGAAAGGTCTGCTGAACCTAAAGCAATTGAATAAACAGGATCAATATAACTTTTAACTCCCATTTTATTTGCAATTTTTATGACAGCCTGAGGAGAAAAACGTTTAATAAGATGTCCTGAAATCCAATTATTTGATGTGGCAAGTGCATACTTTAAAGTGATTTCTTCGCCTAACTTTTTTGTATTAGAATTTCTGGGTTCCCAGATGTCTCCATTATCAAGTTCAATAATCGGTTGAATATTGGGAATTTTTGAACATGGTGATTCTCCCTCCTGCATAGCAAGTGTATAAAGAAAAGGTTTAAAAGTTGAGCCTACTTGCCGTGCTCCCATTTTAACATGGTCATATTTAAAATGTTTGTAATTAATCCCTCCGACATAAGCCCTTACATAACCTGTGTGTGGCTCTACAGACATTAATCCCGATTGAAGGAAAAATTTATAATATTTTATTGAATCCATTGGTGTCATTATAGTATCTATTTCCCCATTCCATGAAAAAATTCTCATTTCTGTTGGGGTGTTAAATATCAGCCTGATAGAATCATCCGGAACTTTTGCTCTTCTAAGAGCCTTATACCTCTCTGAACGACGCATTGCCTGTTTCATTAACTTTCCTGTTTCTTTTTTCACATTTTTTTCAAAAAAGAAAGGTGCATTAGTATAACCCTTCCAATGTTTAAAAAAAGCCGGTTGTAAATCCTTTCCAATATGCTCATAAACTGCTTCTTCGGCATATTCCTGCATTTTTGAATTAATGGTAGTATAAATTCTAAGACCATCTTTATATAGATTATAAGGAGTGCCGTCAGATTTGAAATGACTGTTACACCAGTTCTTTAATTCTCCCCTTAGATATTCTCTGAAATATGTTGCCAGCCCGGTAATATGATCCTGTTTGCCGAAATTTGACATATCTATTGGAATTTGTTTTACAGAATCATATACATCTTGTGTAATATAGCCATATTTTAGCATTTGCCTTAACACAATATTTCTTCTATATAATGTTGTATCAGGTCTTCTTAGGGGATTGAACAATGCAGGATTTTTTGCCATTCCTATTAACATAGCACTTTGTTCTATTAATAATGAATCGGGGGAAGCATCAAAATATATTTTTGAAGCTGATTTTATACCTACTGCATTATTGACGAAATCGAACTTATTTAAATACATTGCAATAATTTCCTCTTTTGAATAACGTTTTTCTAATTTAACAGAAATCACCCATTCATTTAATTTTTGCTTAACCCGTGCAAGGCTGGATTTAGGACGTTCGTGAAATAATAATTTAGATAACTGCTGTGATATTGTACTTCCACCCCCTTTGGAGTTGCCTGTGATAATACCTGATACTGCTCTTAGAAATGCTTTAATGTCAATTCCTGAATGATTGTAGAATCTTATATCTTCAGTAGCTATTAATGCATTTACCAAATTAGTATCTAAATCACGGTAATGTACATTAGTACGATTCTCAATATAAAATTTACCTAAAAGAACATTATCTGCCGTATAAACTTCAGCAGCAAGATTGCTTTTGGGATTTTCCAGTTCTTCAAAGGTGGGCATATAACCGAGCTTTCCCATTGAAATAAGAAGAAATAATATTATAATAAAACAAAAAAACGCAGAAATGATGCTCCAGAATATTATAATATATTTTTTGAATTTCATATTCTTTTTTTCATCATCCGAATTTATTATTCTATTCGGAACTGCTTCATTATTATTTAATAATTCTTCCATTTTTCAATTATAAGGAATAAAACAGTAGTTTATAGTCGAAATATAAGTACTGATTAGTTATGTATATTTATATTAATAAATAAAACTTTAAAAAGATAAAAAAATTGTATCTTTATTATTCAGTGATTAATCCTTTTCTCAACAAGTTCATGGCACTTAATGCGGTTTTTCGAATATTTCTTTGTCTGTGTTCACCAAACAGAAATTTTTTTGCAATAAGCTTTTCAGGAGTAGCAACAGCAATCCAAATGGTTCCAACAGGTTTTTCAATAGTTCCTCCATCTGGTCCTGCAATTCCGGAAGTTGCAATTGCAAAGTCAGTATTAAATTTCCTTTTAATACCCGTTACCATTTCAGTTACAACTTGTTCACTCACGGCTCCGTATTTAATTAAAGAATTATTTTTTACTCCCAAAACATCCTTTTTTATTTCGTTTGAATAAGCAATAACAGAACCTTTATAATAGTATGAACTTCCGGGAATGCTTGTAATTAAGTGTGCAATATAACCACCTGTACAACTTTCGGCTGTTGATAATGATTTATTTTTTTCTTTTAATAATTTTCCAATTATTCCTTCAAGTGTGTCATCATCATATCCGAAAATCATTTCATGAATTAATTCATTTAATCTAACAATACGATTATCAATTTGTTTTTGTAATTTATTTTTATCTTTTCCAATAGCTGACAATCTCAATCTTACAAGTCCGGGCTGGGGTAAATAAGCTAATTTAATATTATCAGGCAATTTTTCTTCCCAGTCGGATATAATATCAGATAGAAATGATTCCCCAACTCC
>JAIOSH010000434.1 GCA_021107685.1 Bacteroidales bacterium
TTCATTATTGTAAAATCAGACTCTTCAATTGGATGCGGCTCAATCCTTAAATCAATCTTTCGTCTTAATCTCATTAATTGCATCTGAGTAGCAAAAAAGTCCGTCATATTACCAATAATCAACGCAATATCAATATCGCTCTCTTCTCTTTCAAGTCCTTTTGCATAAGACCCAAACAAAAATGCTTTTTTCACTTCCAAATCATCAGGAATCTGTCTAATATACTTAATTGCTGTGTCTATAATTGATTTATTAACCATTGCTTTAATTTTTCAATTTTAACAATCCATTCACTAGTGAATTCTTTAGTACATAATTTATAAAAATCTTGCTTGTAGTTATCGTATCTTGCATTTAAATTAAAAGTAGTAATTCTATCTAGCCATTCTTGTTGATCATCTGTCATATTTAAACCAATTTTATTGGACAGTCGCAACAAGTCATGTGTAAATACTGAATGACGTTGAAAATTTTTAACATAAATGGCTTTTAATAATTTTTCAATCACTAAATGACCCATGAATAATGCCCAACTATAATCTTTGGAATCAATCAAATTTTGCATAGTTGAATAATTCTGCTCTGATGAATCTATCCAATGCTGTACTATTTTCTCTTTATGTTCAATTTTTTCATTCATTAATACAAAAATATAAATTAATCATTAAAAAAAAAATTTCTAATAAGAAGCAGTTATGCCGATAGGAACAACTGTTTAAAATTAGTAAATTCGTTCCGTATCGGTAACAAACTTTTACAAAGCAATAGTATAAGAGGCTAATTTGTGCCGGTATGTCCAAAACCTCCCGAACCTCTTTCTGTTTCAATCAATTCCTCAACCTGCAGCCATTCGGCTTTTTCATGAGCAGATATGATCATTTGAGCTATCCTTTCACCATCTTTTATAATAAAATCTTCTTTTGATAAATTAATTAAAATAACTTTAATTTCTCCCCTGTAATCTGCGTCAATAGTTCCCGGTGTATTCAATATTGAAATTCCTTTTTTATAAGCCAAACCACTTCTGGGGCGTATCTGAGCTTCATATCCGGCAGGTAATTCAATAAATAGCCCTGTTGGGACTAAAGTTCTATCCAGTGATTTTAAAACAACCGGATCATCAATATTTGCCCTTAGGTCCATTCCTGCTGAAGTTAATGTTTCATAAGAAGGTAAAGGATGTTTTGAATTATTTACTATTTTGATTTTCATTTTTTCCGTATAAATTTAAATTGCAAAAATAAAGAAATTTTATCAGCGATTGAGGTTTGAGAATAGAAAATTTAGTTAGCTCCGGATTTAGAAAAATTAGGTTTTTCAATAAAAAAGACAATTGATAAAAATATCAGCATTAAAATTGTATTAATAAGAAGATGATACGTTTGAGATTCTATATGCAGAAGAGTGCTTATATAATATAAAGTTAGTGCCAGACTAAAATATCCGAATATAGCTTTTAAATTATAATTAATGGGGAAAAACTTTCTTCCTAAAAAGAAAGAAACGACCATCATAGTGAAATAGCATGCAAAATGAGCCAAGGCAGAACCTAAATATCCAATTACAGGAATAAAAATTACATTTAATAAAACTGTAATAAATGCTCCTAATAAAGCAATATAGGCTCCGTAACGTGTTATATTATTAAGTTTATACCATATTGATAAATTAAAAAAAATACCTAAGAATAAATTTGCTAATAATACTATTGGGACAATATTCAAACCTTCGCGGAATTCTTTCCCGATAAAATATTTTACAATATCAATATAAAGCATTACTCCTAAAAAAATTATCAAGCCGAATATCACAAAATACTTCATTACATCAGCATAGACTTTTTTTGAGTTTCTTTCTTTAGCTTGTGCAAAAAAGAATGGTTCGGCTGCAAATCTGAACATTTGAATAAACAATGTCATCAGAATAGCAAGCTTAAAATTTGCTCCATAAATTCCTAACTGTTGCATTGCGGTTTCAGGAAAGGGCAAGAGGTATTTTAAAAATACTTTGTCAGATACTTCATTTATCATTCCAGCTAATCCTACTATAAGTAATGGGAAAGCATATTTAAGCATTCTTTTCAGAAGGTCCCTGTCAATAATCAGCTTAATTTTATATATGTCGGGAATTAACAATATCAATGTAATTACTGTCGCAATCAGATTTGAGATAAAGGCATAACCAACGCCAATATCTTCCGAGTAGATGATGTTAACAAATGATTCGGGATTATTAGCAATCAATATAGGGCATAACCACAAAAAGAAAAAATTAAATCCAATATTAACGCTTACATTAATTATTTTAATAATAGCGAATCTTGAGGCTTTATTTTGTTGTCGTAATCTTGCAAACGGAATAGCACAAATGGCATCAATACCAACAATTAAGGCAAAATAAGTTACATACTCTTTGTTGGATGAATATTGAATTAAATCAGCTATGGGTTGTGAAAAAATCAATACAACAATAATAAAAAAAATTGAGGTTGTGAAAAGGGAAATCAATGAAGTGCTGTAAACCCTGGCAGTATTTTTTTCGGTTTCAGCAAAGCGGAAAAAAGCAGTTTCCATCCCATAAGTTAAAAGCACCATCAGGAAAGCGACATAAGCATATAATTCCGTAACAACCCCATATTGACCCAGTTGGAATATTCGTGTATAAAACGGTGTTAGTAATAAATAATTCAGCATTCGCGGAACTATTGTTCCCATACCGTAAACGGCTGTTTGCCCTGCAAGTTGTTTTAATGGGTTCAAATTGCTTTATTATATTAAAAAATGCAAATGTAATTAATTTAATTTTGTTGTACCTTGGCTAAATAATATTTTGATGTGCTGGGGGCTTTTTGTCGTGTAATGCACTTGCACATAATTGCAAGAAGGGGGATGTATTTTATTGCTAAACCCTTTAAGAATTGAGTAATATCTCATTTGCAATATTAAACCACGAAGTGGTTAAACGTGAATAGCCACAGGTTTCACCTGTGGCTAAAAAGGTGAAAACCATATCAGTAACCCCAACGGGGTTCAATAAATCAAAATAAATACTCATGACTAATTTGTTATTATTGAACCCTTTTAGGGTTCTTATTTTATCCTCCGTTTTATTTTCTACCCTGCACTTTCCCGATTTTCGGGACAGGCTGTACAGGGCTACTCATGTTCAATCCGCTCTGCGGATTGTGTGAACTTCTTTTAATCTTTTCCAATCGAAAGAAAACAAAACTTAAAGAAGATGCTATAAAAATAATCAAATTATTATACCCCCCAGCACATCAAAATATTATTTAGCCTTTTTTGTGATTATGCTAACCAATCAGCATCCATCTTTTTCAGCAAAAAAAAGAAATGATTCATAATTATCATTCTCATAATCAACCCAGCCCAAAATACAGCTTTTTATTTTTGATGTATCGAATAAAATGTTTACGTAATTAGACAGAAAATCAGGTTCAAATTTTTCAAAAATAAAAAAAGAGCTTTCTCCCATTATTTTATTACGAATACATATTTCACCTATCATAATATTCGGAAGAGTATATACAAATACAGACGGGCTGGGAAAATAATTTGATTTGTCTTTAATTGTGTTGTAATACTTAATATCCGTATCTATTGATGAGCCTGAATTTGAAAGTATAATACCTATTTCGTCATTTTTATAATTGCTTAATAAATCGTCTTGCTTTAATAATAACTCCGAAGTAATAAAACCTAATTTACTCAGATTATCCATCTTAAAAAACTTAGGATAGCTGATTTTGTAATTTCTATACACAGATCTTATAAAATCGGGAAAGCCTGTATAATTATCCTTAACATAATCAAGCTTATCATTAATAAAAACTTTATTATGACGGATGATACAGGAACTTGTTATTTTTAGATTTTTTATGAGCATTGAATAAATATCTAAGTTGATAATTCTAATTTCGCTGTCGATTTACACATTAGAATAAACCCATGTTGAGAGCCTTCATAATGATTATAGATCAAAATATTTTTTATATCCGATTGTGGTTTCTTATATATTGCTTCTTCGGGAATTTTCTGTCCTTGAATAATGTGAGCAGATAACCATGTAGCATAAGCCGAAGCAGTAGGGTATTCCCCTATTAGATTTTTAAAAGTAAAAATTCCATGGTTCTTGAATAATTTTTCGCTCAAATTATTATACCAAAAGTCTGTTCTTTTGTCACCATTCAAACCTAATACAAGCACATCTATATCCGATTCCAATAAATTGTTTCTATTAAGAAAATGTTTGGTTTTTTCAA
>JAIOSH010000195.1 GCA_021107685.1 Bacteroidales bacterium
CGTCTTTTGGTGTAGGAATTTCAAAAACAGCAGCTAAGAGTTCTAAAGAAGTGTAATTTTTAAAATCTCCGAATTTCCATAATTCCATTGTGTCAAGGTGGGTAATTTCCCACGGTTTTTTCCCCGCCATATCAAGTATTTTGGGTAAATTAATATCGTTTATAAGCATTCTTCGTGCTGTATAAGGAAAATCAAATTCTTTCCCATTATGTGCACATAAAAAATGTTGTTTTTTATTATAATGCTTATTTAAGAGTTCGGAAAAATCAATTAATAATTTTTTTTCATCATCATCATAAAATGATTTTATGCGAAATGTTAAACCTTTCATAAAACCTACTGATATACATATTATTTTCCCAAACTCTGAATAAATTCCTGCTCTATGGAAAAGTTTTTCAGGTGTATCACCTTCTTCCTTTTTTAAATTTCCTGCTTTATTATTCCATAATTTTTTAAATTTATCAGAAAGTTGTTCGTATTCAGCAGTTACCGGTACTGTTTCTATATCAAGAAAAAGAATGTTTTCAACATTAATATTATTAAGCATTTTATTGTTATTTTTATGTTTTTTAATTAGGTGATAAAGATACAATAAAAAAAATTATTGTTGTCCGATTAAATTAAAATGAGTTGATAATTATTGTCATAAGTTTGTTTTATTTTTCGCCCCTATGGAGCTTAAAATTGCGGTTATTACTATGTTCTATAAATATTCCACTCCTAACGGAGTTCAAAAATAGTCCCGTTAGGGACGAAATATTTATAGAAAAATGTGTTCACAAATATATAGCCCCGTAGGGGCGAAATATTCATCAAAGTATTATCAATAGTGCATTCTATCATTCTAAATTATTTTTATTCGGACAATAGTGAAAAAAAATATATAATTTTACGCTATGTTTAATCAATTTTTAAATAAGTTATTAATAGCAATTATTTTATTTATAATTGTTGTTTCCTGTAAAAAAGATAAAGATACACTTGATCCTGTCATATCTTTTTATTCACCTTTTGATAGTCAGCAATTCAGTGTGTCCGATACAATTTTAATTGAAGCAAAAGTTGCTGATGATAAAATAATAGAGAATATTAAAGTTGTACTTGTAAATGAAAATTTCATACCGGTTTTAAATGCAATATATATTACACCGACTTCAAATACTTACAATATTTCAATGATCTATCCTCTCTATGATCTTTATATGGAGAGCGGGATTTACTATGTTTTAATAAGGGCTTTCGACGGAACTAATTCCAAAAATCAATATCAGAAAATATTACTTGATGAAATTCCGCAACAAATTGATGGTGTTATTGTTTTAACTCAGGCTAAATCTCACGATATAGAAGTTTTAAAATTAGATTCAAGTTTTGCATTTAATTCATTATTTTTTATTGATGGCGATTATTCTGCTTCTGCAGTAAGTTCGAGATATAACCAATTGTATGTTACCGGTCATTATCATTTAAGCCTAAAAGCATTTGATCTTAAAAACTATGAAGTTGATTGGTTTGTGGAACCTTTTATCAATCCTCCTTATTATGATTATGATTGTCTTTATTACAGTGATTTTCTGTATGTATCATTTTATAATTATTATATAAAAGCTTATGATAGTAATGGTTCCGATAGATTTTCAGCTACGCTTTCCTATGATGAATTACCGAGTAAAATATTCAGACATAATGATTATGTAATAATTGACAAACAAAGCAAAGTCGGTGGTAATACATATATATCCGTTTATTATTTTATAAGTGGAGTTCTTAAACAGGAATTAAATTTTGATTACAAAGTAGTTGATTTTTTTACAAAAGATAATGATAATATATATGTTTTAGCTAATTCATATAACCAGGGAACCTTAAAAATTTATGATTTAAGCTTTAATAATATTTTTGAATCTTTTTCAATGCCCGAAGGAAAAATATTATCAGCAGAGCAGATTGATTATACAAAAATTCTAATTGCATATGAAAACACGGTTTATCATTATGAAAGTGTTTTTAATATTTTAACTACTTTTATACCTGATGTAACAGCTTATAAAATTCAATATGACAAATTAAACAAGCATGTTTATATTGCTGAAAACCAGAAAGTAAGTGTTTATACTTATCCTGAAGCGGTTTTGAAAAATACTGTTACAATCGCAGATTCAATTTTAAATATTCATTTATTATACAATAAATAATAATTTACCATTAAAATTGTAGTAGAACCTTAGCGATCTAAATATGCAGGATTGGAATGTATAGTAAATTTATCTTTATTTTCGTCCCACATAATATAAGTAGCATCACTATGTTTTGAAATATATTGAAGATATTTTTTAGCCTTTACAGTATCATATTTTAAGTATTTTTCGTAAACTGTTTTTTTACCTTTGTGTCTAACTATTGCATCAAGAGCTTTATCTTCGGAGTAATTAACTCTAAATAAATTGAAAAAACTATTAAAATTAATTGCTATACTATTCATGATTTTATAATATTTATAATGTTAGTTTTATATTTTTTAAAGAATTATTGAATAAAAAACATTTATGATTTCTCTTTGTAGAGTTATTACTATTATTATTTAAAAGTTACCCATTCTAAAAAAAATTAAAAAAAAATATTAAAAAGTAATGTTAAAAAAAATTATTAAGACCGAAGATGGTTCGCATACTATATTTATTCCTGAATTAAACGAATATTATCATTCAAAATTCGGAGCTATTCAGGAGTCAGATCATATATTTATAAATGCAGGTTTTAAATTTTTACCTGATACTCTGAATACGGTAAATATTCTTGAAATTGGTTTTGGAACAGGTTTAAATTCTATGTTAACATTTTTTGAAGCAAAAAAAAGACGAGCAAAAATATATTATGTTGCAATAGAGCCTTTTCCTATTCAGCAAGAAATTTACTCGCTGTTGAATTATCATGAATTTATAAAGAACAGAATAGCAAATTCTGTTTTTTTAAAAATGCATGAATCAAAGTGGAATATTCCTATCAATATTTCAGATAATTTCATATTAAAAAAAATTAATACTAAAATTGAAAACATTATTTTAAATGAAGATAAATACAAGCTTGTTTATTTTGATGCATTTGCACCTGACGTTCAGCCTGAATTATGGACAGAGCAAATTTTCTCAAAAATTTATAAAGCAATGAACAAAGATGGTGTTTTATTAACTTTTTCAGCAAAAGGGGAAATTAAAAGAAGATTTAAAAAAATTGGATTTACAATAGAAAATTTGCCAGGCCCGGTTGGAAAAAGAGAAATAACAAGAGCAAGGAAAATACCCTAAGGCAGCAAAACTGCAAACAAATATAAAAAAGAGTTATTTGTTAAATGTTAATTGTTATGTAGTACTTTAATTAAAGACAGATTGCTTCACTCCCTCGCTCAGTCCTGCCTTTAAGTTTGCAATGACGGAATTGGGAATCGTCATTGCGAGCAGGAGTGCAGGCTTTGTGGGATGGAGTATGGCAATCTATCTGTATTCTGGCTGCACGTTTATTAAAATATCAATTAGTCGTTAAATTTTTTTTAAAACTGATACATAATATCTGAACTCGCAAAAACCGGCGATGGTCAAAAAAAATTCGCAA
>JAIOSH010000497.1 GCA_021107685.1 Bacteroidales bacterium
TGAACTAAGAATTTTTAATGGGGTTTTATCAGAAGCAGAAATTGCAGAAATATATAATTTAATATTTAATGCGGACTTTGTTTCGAATGTAACAGAAGGTAATGTACCTTTAACAACTCATTTTACGGATATATCAGCAAGTAACCCAATAACTTGGAAATGGGATTTTGAAAATAATGGAACGATTGATAGTTATGAGCAAAATCCTGAATGGACATACACTGAACCAGGAATTTATTCAGTTTCTTTAACAATAAGTTATGGGGAGAATGAATATACTGAAATGAAAGAGGACTACATAACGGTTTTTCCTGTTGAAACTCAAGAATATTCTCTATCAATTGGTTACCAGCTTATTTCGTCTCGAATCTTACCGTTAAATAGTGATATGCTTGATGTTTTGGAAAATAATTTAAATGATAATCTCGACTTTGTTAGAAATACCGGTGGGTTTATGGTAAGAAAAATCGGACCTATCTGGATTAACAGTATTGGAGATTGGATAACAACCGAAGCTTATCTTTTTAAAATGAATAATGAAGACCAACTGACTATCACAGGTCCACCTATTGATCCACAAACGCCAATAAATTTAACAACCGGTTATCAGATGATATCCTATTTACCATGGCAAGCTATCAATGCACTTGATATATGTGAAAACATTTTAGATAATCTTGATTTTGTAAGAAATACCGGAGGATTTATGCTCAGGAAAATAGGTCCAGTATGGGTAAACAGCATAGGTGATATGAAGCCCGACGAAGGTTATTTGGTTAAAATGAATGCCCCAGATGTATTAATTTATCCCGGCTCCACATCATTTACTTGCGGCGATCCATTTACAGATACTCGTGATGGACAAATATACAATACGGTTCAGATTGGAGATCAATGCTGGATGGCAGAAAATATGAATATTGGAACAATGATAAATGGAAACAACAACCAAACAAACAATGACGTAATTGAAAAATATTGTTATGATAACAACTTAGTAAATTGTGAAACCTATGGAGGTTTATATCAATGGGACGAAATGATGGAATATACTACCCAACAAGGTATACAAGGTATTTGTCCTGAAGGCTGGCATATCCCTACTGATGATGAATGGAAAGTTCTTGAAGGAACTGTTGACAGTCAATATCCTGTTGGTGACCCGATTTGGAATAATACCAGTTGGAGAGGATATGATGCAGGTTTTAATATTAAATCAAATTATGGATGGAGTTATGGCGGAAATGGAATCGACCTCTATGAATTTACAGCTATTCCTGCTGGAATACGTGATTTAAGCGGGAATTTTATTAAGTTTGGAGAAAGCGCAACATTTTGGTCCTCGAATAATTCTGGAAGTAATAAAGCATGGGATAGAGGTCTTGCGCCTGATAGGACTACAATTGACCGTCACAATTATGAAAAAGGTTACGGATGGTCAGTTCGTTGCTTAAAGGATGATTGTGGTGATCCATTTACCGATTCACGCGATGGGCAAGTATATAATACAGTATTAATTGGAGATCAATGCTGGATGGCAGAAAATATGAATATTGGAACAATGATAAATGGAAACAACAACCAAACAAATAATGGCGAAATTGAAAAATATTGTTATGATAATGATGCTGCAAATTGCGATGAATACGGTGGCTTATATCAATGGGATGAAATGATGGAATATACAACTCAACAAGGTACTCAAGGTATTTGTCCTGAAGGCTGGCATATCCCTACTGATGATGAATGGAAAGTTCTTGAAGGAACTGTTGACAGTCAATATCCTGTTGGTGACCCGATTTGGAATAATACCGGATGGAGAGGGTATGATGCAGGAAATAACCTTAAATCAACATCAGGTTGGAATAACAATGGTAATGGAACAAATATTTATGGATTTACATTACTACCAAGTGGCTTTTATTCATGCTATAGTAATAACTTTGAAGGCATAGGAGATTATAAAGGATTTTGGACATCAAGTGAAATATCAAATAATTTTTCATTTAGTAGATTCTTTGCATACAATAATGATAAAATATCAAGAAATAATTATAATAATGCAAAAAAATGGGATGCTTATTCTTCTCGTTGCCTAAAGGATGAAACAATAAGCAAGCAAAAAGAAAGGTCATCAAATCCTTCTGATAAAAACAGCAACCAAAACCAAGATGTAAAAGTAAATGGTGATTCATCAACAGTTCATTATATTTTCAAGGGAGGTAATCCAGCCGAAGCAGTTTATACAATTTATATTGCAGGATTAGAAGCAGGAGATGAAATAGCAGCTTATGATGGAACTGTTATGGTTGGAGCCAAAAAGACTACTTCTCAAAATGCATTACAAAATGAACTACCAGTATTTAGGAGTCACTCAAAAATAATTTCCCATTCTAAGAAGGACAAATAGTATAGTTCCATTTAGGATTTACCTTATGAAATTCAATATTTAATTCTTTCATTTGTTTATCTTTAATTTTAATCCCTTTTTCATATTCGTTATTATCAAGATAAGCGCTTACCGTTAATCCCTTATTTGTTGTTGTCGTAGATATAAACTTTAACATAGTTTCATAGTTTTTTAAAGGTTCCCCTTTCCAGTTATTAGAAATTTGACTAAATAATAAGTGTTCAATAGGATTATATTTTGATGTTCCTGTAGGATAGTGTGATACACTTATTGAAATTCCATATTTATTACAAATTTCATATTGTAATCCAAACTTCCAATATTTTAATCTACATCCATTACTACCGCCACTATCCGCCAAAATTAATAATTTTTTTTCTCTTCCATAATACTTGTATCCAATAGTTTCCCACCAACGTTTTATTGAATTTACGGCAAACTCCCCTGTATTATATGAAGTTCCGATATTTACAGTGCCCTGATTATGTGAAATATCATAAATGCCATAAGGAATACCAACTCCTGTTGCCCAACTTGGGTAGTCATAAGCAAATACTTCTTTAGATACTTTTAACCAACAACTTCCTTTGTTTATAAAATTACCAATATACTCCTTCTTTTTACTATCTATACTGATAATTCCGTATTTTCTTTTTTGAAAATTATTCCTTTGTTTTTCAATATATAAGAATTGTTGATTACGAGCATGTCTTTCTTGTGGTGTTAGAATTTTATTACACTCTATTTTTTTATAATTGATTTTCAATGAATATCCCATACTTTTCAATATTGTGCATAAAGTATTAGGACAAACTTTCATTTCATAAGATGATAACAATTCTTTTGATATTTTTGCTGTACTTTTTTTTGTCCATTTTAGACCACTAATTGGATCTCCGGCTGTTTCATGTTTTAAAATATCCTCCAGTATATTAATTATTTGTGGACTTTTTTTTTATAAGGAATCTTCCTCCTCCAACTTTACGAATACAATTTTTTTCAAAATTGCCAGATAGTATTTCTTTTCTGCCTCTGCTTACAGTATGTGGGTCAATGTCAAAAGTTTCAGATATTATTTTATCTCCACCATAGCCTAATTGAGCCGATTCTAGTCCTGAATATAAACGTTTTTGCTTTTCATCTAACTGATTAAAAAACAAAGCAAACCCACGTCTTATATTAATATCCGGAGTTTTTTTAATATTCAATTTACAGGCATATTTTATCCCTACAACGCTCTTGCATAATAATAATTGATGCTTTTTGATTGCAGGGATATTCGAAAAGTAATAAAACCGTTTCTCTATTTTCTTACGTGTTAGTTTCTTATTATTTACAAGTTTTAATAAAGTATCATTCACATTGACAAACAACAATTTATGTAGTTCACTACTACAATATCCTTTTTCAGAAATTTTTATCATAATTTCAATTGTGTTTATCAATTTATAATGAATAGAAAAATGTACTCCCTTGTATGTCCATAAACCGTTTTCATCAAAATCGGCAATGCGTTGATGGGTATAATATTTTCCTTTATGTGAATAACTTGTGAAAAAACAAAGTTCTTTTAAATATCTTTGTACGGTTTTATCTATATTTGCATTTAACTTTTTCTTTACTTGTTCAAGAGTTGCAATTTTTAC
>JAIOSH010000278.1 GCA_021107685.1 Bacteroidales bacterium
ACAAATTTAACCTCATTTTTAACAGGATTGGGATAAACAAGTATTTGCTTTGGAGTTTCATAAGGTGTAATTCCTGTGTTTATTCCATTGTACCAGCCTGTGCTGTCAATTTTCAGAATATGTACATCCCTTTGTTCGGGAATTGGGTCGTTCCAATCGTATTTTGTTGAAATTATTAATGCGCCCCCATCACTTGTTGCCAATACTGTATAATGCATATAATTTACTTCACCTTTATAAAACCGTTGCCAGATAATTGAGCCGTCAAGGTTTAGTTTATTAATCCAAATCCAGCGAGGCTCCTCCCGAAAATAAAAGGGCGGTGCTTGTGTAAAATTATACGTAGCAGCCAAAAATATTTTATTATTATAATGATCAAAGCAATTAATTTGACAATAACTATTTGTATCAGGGTTTGCTAAATATTCATTAAATTCAATAATCTCACCGGAATTCGAAACTTTAATAAACGCTGGAGTACGCATATTATAATCAGGATTGTAGCTTTTTCCTGATACATAATATGATAATGAATCAGTACCTATAACAGCATCTTGGGATCTAAATCTATCAGGATAATGATATACAGTGTCAATTTCTAATGTTTCCTTATTTATTACCCATATAGGTTTTAAAGCTTCGAAAATATAAAGATGATATTTATTTTCATTAACCAATTCTTTTATAGTTAATGCAGTAGAAATATAAATAGTATCTATTAAGTATTTATAATTTAATAAATTTCCATTTAAATCCCTTACATATATAAAATGGTCATATTCGGGCTGTTTTGTACCTATAGAAACTAATTTATTATCATGGGTCAAAATATGATCAAAATAATATTCAATTGGTATTTCATTCCCAACAATTGTATCAAATAATAACTCTAATTGGGTATTAAATTTTGCTAATAAAACCTGGTAATTATTCGTGTTTAAATTTTTACAAATACCAACGGCAATAATAATTGAATCATTAAGATTGAATAAATTAGAAATATATGATAATTTATATTCATTTGAAATACAAATTAAAACAGAATCAATAATATCACCTTCTTCCGACAATTTGATCAATTTCCCGTTATAATCATCAAATTCAAAATTTCCACTGTTAATTGAAATAACAAATGAGTTGTCTGATAATTTTATTGCATCATTGGAAAAATCATCCAATTGTGTACGATAAATCTTTTCAAAAGTTTGAGAGAATAAAGAAAAAGATATAGATACAAAAAATAATATTAAACCTAAAGTGCAATATTTTTTAAACATATAAAATAAATTTTAACAATTCAGGGCTGCCAGGAATAGGCAGCCCTGATATTTTTTATTCGCCTCCTCCTCCTGTACAATTTATAATTCCATATGTAAGCTCATCAAATGTATGACCATAATATCCCCCTGCTATTAAATCATACGAATAAATACATAAGGCAGCAAAGTTGCAAACAAATTAATTTTGCCATTGGCATCCTTCTTATGAGTCCTTTGGAACTATGGGATAAGTTATAATGTGTTGCATCTATGGCACGTGGCCATTTATTACTAAAATATATTTTGATTTTATTAATTGTTGAAATCAAATTCATTATAATGTATTTCCAGATGTTGAACTTATGGAGTGGTCACATTTTGCCGTTGTTTGACATCCTGTTGTTGGAGCAGCTCTATAGCACCAACAACCTGTTATTGCTCCAGAAGTATTTTTGGTAAATCTACAGGATTCACAACAATATCCACTACAAGAATGTGTAGTTCCATTAGGAACTAACATCAAACTTCCTGGGCTTTCTGGATTTAATTGAATTGCATAAGGAATAGTTAGCTCTTCCTTTTCTATTTCAAAAAGCAGATAACTAAAACTATTTTCTCTTTCTACCCGAATATTTAATACTTGAGTTATTGTAGTATCTTTAGATTTTACTGAATTAATAATAACTTCTTCTTCTACTATTAGTATTATCTCATCACCTCTAATTTCAGCAAATGGAGTAGTATGGGAATCAAACTCACTTTGAGCATTACATGAGAAAAAAAATAGAAATAATAACCATGATAAAGGGACATTTTTCATTTTTTTTAAATTTAAGTTAATACTTTGTTTATTTTAGTTAAACATTTATTTAAAACGCTTGCTAAAGAATAAAAATAAAATGAATAAAACAAGCAAATTCGTAATTTTTTATGAAATTTTTTATCACTTTGCTATATTTTTTTAATTTTGAAAAATAACAAGTTTATTATTTTTTATACCTATACGTAACGAATTTATACCGAAGGAAAATAAGTATGCGAAAAATTTATTTGTAAATAAGCAGTATAAGTGACTTTATATGAAATCAAATTTTTTTATTCTTTTAATAATATTGTTTTTTGTTTCGGCAAAAAATATTTTCCCAAATAAAATATCTGTTGAAAAAGCAAAACTTGTTGCAAAAAATTTTTATTTTGAAAAAGCAAATGCAGGTCTTAAATACAATGATATAATATTCACGGAAAATTATACTGTCAGTCATAATACAATACCTGTTTATTTTGTTTTTAATGTAAAAGATAATAATGGATTTGTTATTGTTTCTGCAGATGATATTTTTTCTCCTGTTATAGCTTATTCATTTATGGGTTGTTATAGTAATACCGGGCAACCGGAAGGTTTTGCCATGCTAATGAAAAGCTATGAGCAGTATTTTATATTTTCAGAGAAAAATAATTCTTTAATATCTGAAAAAAACAAAAAACAATGGGAGCAATATAGCAAATATTCTGATAAGGTTAATTATAAGATTAAAAGTGTTGACCCGTTATTAAATACATACTGGGGTCAGGGATGTTATTATAATGATTCATGCCCTGTAGATTCTAATGGTTCATGTTATCATACAAGGGCGGGATGCGGTGCTGTTGCTATGGCACAAATAATGAAATACCACAATTTCCCTGCACAGGGTATAGGATATCATACCTATATTGATGGGAATTATGGAACATTATCAGCTAATTTTGGAGCAACTGCATATGATTGGTTAAATATGCCAAATGCTTTATCAGGTTCAAGCTTACCTGTGGAAATTACTGCAATAGCTCAATTAATGTTTCATTGTGGGGTATCGGTTGAAATGGAATATGGTCCTTATGCTTCATATTCGGGTATTCCAAGAATAAGAAATGCTTTTGTTGAATATTTTAATTATTTATCTTCTGCTCAAATATTAAATAAAGACCATTTTCCTGATTCTACTTTTAAAAATATTCTAAAAATGGAATTAGATAATTCAAAGCCTGTCTTTTATGCAATTTCTTCAGGCTCTGGTGGACATTTTGTTGTTTGCGACGGATATCAGGATGATGATTATTTTCATTTTAACTGGGGCAATGGCAATGTTAATGGTTATTATAAATTATTATCCGAGCTACCAATAATTCAGGAAGCTATTATTGATATTCAACCTGCAACGGGAAGTTGTTCGGGATTAACCGAATTTTTTGCAAATAATTGTGATTTTGATGATGGAAGTAATATTTTTAATTATTCCGATAATGCTGATTGTCAATGGTTGATTCAACCTCCTGATGCGAGTTCTGTTGCATTGATTTTTTCATCATTTGAAACAGAGTCAGGTGCTGATTTTGTTAAAGTTTATGACGGGGATAATATTTCTGCGCCATTATTAGGTAACTTTTCAGGTTCAAATCTGCCACCTCACCTGGAATCAACCGGCGAAAGCATGTTAATCCATTTTACTTCAAATGCCTCAAATACTGCTAGTGGCTGGTCTGCGACTTATACAAGTACACGTCAAGGTACTTATTGTTCGGGTTTTCACTTGCTAAGCGATACTATTGCTACATTTGATGATGGAAGCGGAATCAATAATTATGAAAATGATGCAGATTGTATATGGTTAATACAACCAACAGGGGCTACTAATATTACTTTATCGTTTAATGCTTTTAATATTGAATATTTTTATGATAATCTTTATATATATGATGGCGATAATACTTCTCCTGAAAAACTAATAGGTTCTTTTTCGGGTTCTGCTTTACCTCCCAACATTACTTCAACAGGAGGAAGTATGTTAATTCATTTTAATTCGGATTGGACGGTTACACGGCCGGGATGGGAAGTAACTTACACAATATCAAATGAAAAAATTATATTAGATCTAAAAGTATTCCTTGAAGGTCCATTTAATGGTACTGATATGAATACGGATTTAAATCCTTCTGAACTGCCGTTAGAACAGCCTTATGATATTTTTCCATGGAATTACTGGGGTTCTGAAAGTGTTGCAGCTATGCCAAATACTAATGTGGTTGATTGGGTTTTGGTAGAACTGCGTGACACAACAGATGCTGCCCTGGCAACCGGCGAAACCATAATAGGAAGGCAGGCTGCATTTCTGTTGAATAATGGAGCTGTTGTTGGTTTGGATGGCAATGGGGCATGCCCCATTGCCACATCCATAACCAACAATTTATTTGTAGTAATCCGGCACAGAAACCATCTCGGTATTATGTCGGCATATTCTTTAATAGAAACAGGTGGAATTTACACTTACGATTTCACAACAGGTGCAAACAAGGCTTATGGCGGTACAAACGGACATAAGGAAATAGGAACAGGCATTTGGGGGATGATAGGAGGAGATGGAGATGCTAACAGCCAAATAGGGAATGCTGACAAGAATGATGTTTGGGCTGTACAAGCCGGTAGTGCAGGTTATATTTCAGGTGATTTTACTATGGATGTACAAGTCAACAATACTGACAAGAATGACGTATGGGCACCGAACAGTGGAAAAGGCGGGCA
>JAIOSH010000565.1 GCA_021107685.1 Bacteroidales bacterium
AATTGTCTGAAAAAATTTACTGTATAATACCTGTTAATTTGAGCAGATGTTGGTTCAGGTAAATTTATAAGAACAACATCATAAAGGTTGGTTGTTTTCTTAACAAATAATCTTGCGTCTTTATTAATAATATTTATCTTCTCATTATCTAAATCTAATGCTCGTGCATATTTTTTCCCAATATCAATCAACCATGGATTTATTTCTACATAATCAATTTCATTTACATTATATTTTAGAATTTCATTTATTGTACCTGAAATCCCGCCTGAAATAAGTAATACCTTCTTTGGATCAGTATGCTGAACCATTGCATAATGTATTGCTTCTTCGTTTTCAATAATATTATCGGTTGAAAAAAGTGATACACCGTTTTCAAAAAAATTAATCTGTTCGCCTGTCTGTGTAACAACCAGATTGCCATAAGGAGTATCTTTCTGAAAGAGGATTTGCTGGTTCTTAAATAATAATTTAGTTGATATATCATCTAAATTGAATTTGAATAATATTATTATAGATATTATAAAAATAAAAAGAATAAAATATTTTGCAAAAAATTTTTTTTCAGAAATAGATAAACAAAATGCAGCAATCAAATTAATGATTAATAAAAAAGTTAAGCTTAAGAATGTTGTAAAAAAATAGAGAAAAATAAAGTTGAATATCAAGCCACCTGTAATGCTACCTATTGCCTCTAAAGCATAAACTTTACTTATATAATTGGTTTTTATTATTTGTGAAACTATTGTACAAAATAAAGTAAACAATAAGCCTGACAAAATGCAATATGGAAAAAGTAAAACAAATGAACTAAATAGAACATCTATTAAACTTGTCATGCTTCCTATTGGGAAAACAATATCTCTTAAAAATTTTAAAAGGAAAACCGTAATTATTGGTAAAATCCCTATTAATACCTGGAATAAAATAATATAAGAACTTTTATTTTTAATATTATCAAAATATTTTCCGAGATATGAGCCTAATCCGGTCAATAACATCCAGTTAGCAAGAATTATCCCCATTACTAATTCATTGCCAAAAAAAACTGTAAGAAATTCTCTTAGTAAAATAATTTGTGTTATGATACAAGAAATTCCTAAGGTGATTATTGAAAATCTGTAAATATTTTCTGATTTAAAAAACATTTTCAATAAATTTATTTGAGAATAAAATTAATTAGATTAATTTTATAAATTTAAATTTCACGATAAAATTATTAAATTATGACTAATATAAAACAAATCTTTTATGCAATTTTCATTTTGCTGATTTTTTCAACAAATTGTACTTCACAAAATAATAATAAAGGTAATAAACAGCAAGCTCAATCACAATTAGTTAACAGACAACCTGCAGTTGCAGGACAATTTTATCCATCAGACCCACAGGAATTAGAAACCACTTTAACTGAATTTTTTTCAGAGGCTGTTCCTGAAAAGTATAAAAATGTCCTTGCAATAATTTCTCCACATGCGGGTTATGTTTTTTCAGGTGAAGTAGCAGCTTCAAGTTTTAATCAAATTGATAAAAAGAAAAATTATGAAAATATTTTTATAATTGCTTCAAGTCACAGAACAAGTTTCGAAGGAGCTTCAATTTATAGTAAAGGAAATTACATAACTCCTCTTGGAACAGTAAAGGTTAATATTCCTCTATCACAAAAATTAATTCAGGAGAATAAAGTTTTTACATTTAACAGGAATGCTCATATTTCCGAGCACAGCCTTGAAGTCCAGCTTCCTTTTTTACAATATATCTTAAAAAACGATTATCAAATAATACCAATCGTTTTAGGAACACAATCACCTGAAACCTGTAAAAATATTGCCAGGATACTTAAACCGTATTTTAATGAAAATAATCTTTTTATCATTAGCACTGATTTTTCGCATTACCCAAATTATAAAGATGCTGTTATGATTGATGATCTTACTGCAAATGCTATAATTTCAAATTCTCCTGATAATTTAATAAAAACCTTAAAGGAAAATGATGAGAAAAACATACCTAATCTGGCAACAAGCTTATGCGGATGGACTTCAGTTTTAACATTATTAGATATTACTGAGGATAATCCAAATATTGAAATAATTCCTGTTCAATATAAAAATTCCGGTGATGCAGGCTTTGGTGATAAAAACCGCGTTGTTGGCTATTATTCTATTGTTGTTTCAGAAAAGAAAAAAAATATTAATGAAGAGTCTGAATATCCTTTGACTGAAAAAGATAAAAAAGATTTATTGGAAATAGCCCGAAAAACTATTGAAGAATATATAAATAATAATAAAACCCTAGAATTACAAGAAAAAAATTATTCTGAAAATTTAAAAACTCATTGTGGAGCATTTGTAACTTTACACAAGAATCATCGGTTAAGAGGTTGTATTGGAAGATTTACCGCCGATGAACCTTTATATAAAGTTATTCAGAAAATGGCAATTGCATCAGCTACACAGGATAGCAGATTTCCGAAAGTAACTTCTCCTGAAATTAATAAGCTCGAAAAAGAAATATCTGTCTTAACACCAATGAAAAAGATAAAATCAATTGATGAAATTGAAATGGGCAGGCATGGAATTTATATTAAGAAAGGATGGGCAACAGGAACATTTTTGCCACAGGTAGCTACTGAAACAGGCTGGACAAAGGAGGAATTTTTAGGACATTGTGCAAGGGATAAGGCAGGTATAGGCTGGGACGGCTGGAAGGATGCCGAAATATTTATCTATGAAGCTAATGTGTTTAACGAAAAAAAATATTAAATGAATATCTTTGATGAAATAGATAAACTTCAGAAGGAAGTTATTGCAATACGACCCGTATTAAAAGCTCAACTGAAAGAGCTAAGAAATTATTACAAAATCGGATTAACTTATTCTTCAAATGCTTTAGAAGGTAATTCACTTACTGAAAGCGAAACTAAAGTGGTATTAGAAGATGGCATTACAATAGGCGGTAAACCTTTAAAGGATTATTACGAAGCAGAAGGTCATGCTAAAGCTTTTGACTTAGTATATAAATTAGCAAAAAAGTTAGAAATAACGGAAAAAAATATTAAAGATCTGCATAAATTATTTTATCAGAATATTAATTCCCAAAATGCAGGAAAGTACAGAAAGGTAAGAGTATTTATTTCCGGTTCGGAATTTAAACTACCTGTTCCTGAACAAATTCCCGAATTAATGAAAAGTTTCATTGAAAAGTACAAAACTAACAAACAAAACTATCACCCTGTTGTATTTGCAGCAAGGCTACATAAAAATTTTGTATTTATTCATCCATTTATTGATGGTAACGGAAGAATAGCCCGTCTGTTAATGAATCTCATTTTTATTAAATATCA
>JAIOSH010000273.1 GCA_021107685.1 Bacteroidales bacterium
ATCTCCAAAAACTTGAAATACTACTGTGCCTTGCTTATACTTTAAAGAATAAGCATCCAAGCCCAGTTCAGTAGTAAATTTTTTATAAAATCCTTTTAAAGAATATTCAATATCAGACACAGCATGAGTACCAATACCTTTAGAATAAATCTTATCTCCGATAGTCAATGGATTGTTGTCAATTGCTTTATCATTTTTGGGAATACCTCCCCAACCGGAAGTAGCAGAATTGGGTTCAATATCTGATAATAATATTTCATCAGGATAAAATGTATTGAGTTCGATTTTTACAGATGATTTCTTTTTGCTTTCAGTACCGTCATACCAGACAGAAGCAATTTCAATGGAATCATTTTCGGAAAAATCAAGATTTCGTAAAATAACATTACTTTCAGGTGTCATCCCTAATAATTCATTATTGTAATAAACATTGTATCCGGCAGTTAAATAATAATTTGGAAACCATGATAATTTCATCCCGTTAAAGCCAAGCGGCTCAACATTAATTTTATAAGGTTTATTAACAGGATAAGTGTATAATTCTGTTGATTCAAAAATTACCTTCCATGATATTTTTTTTGATTCCGGACTTATAAACCTCACACTTGCCCAACCCTGATGATTATTTATAACTGCCTTTAGATTTTCAGCTTCAGCAGATTTTATCCTGTAGCTTCCCGCTTCTCTTGGAAAAACAAAACGTAATTCATAAGTGTCGTTCCCAATTACCTGGCTTTCGCCTGAATAAGTATTACTTTCATTATTGTAATTACACTTAGTTAAATCCACCCATCCTTGAGTTATATGGCGGTTAGTGGAGATCAGTTGAGGAATCTTTTCGGCAATCATCAAAGTTAAAACCTGACAACTTGCAGGCGCAAGATGAGCAAAATATCCTTTTTCCCAGCATCCCAAATATTCCTGGTTCCAGAAATCAAAAATATGAACTTTAGCATTGGCAGGTAATCCCAACGCTTCCCAATTAAGGTACACAACATCTGTGTTATTTCTTTCATAATTAAAACACCCAAGCACATCATAATTTCTATTAAGATGATTTATTTTTAAATCCCAAATTTTTTTATTTCTTTTTGAAGGAAACAGGTCAAGAGGGCGGATGTCAACTGCCGGATAAACCCGTTTCATTATCTCAACACGTTCAGGGGACAGATCTGTTAATCTGTCACTTGCCATCAATCCCTGACCTGTCAGTCCTTGCAATGTTGCCCAGGCACGAGCCATATCTAATGTTAAAGGATGTCGCAGGCACATAACATCAGGGTCGTTATACCAGGCTATATTATGCAGGAAATAATAATGCTTAGTAGCATTAACAGCAGTTATAAACCCTTCATCCCAATCTAAAAAAACATCACCGCCTGTTCGCGAACCATTCATAATACCGATTCCATCAAGCGGAATACCCCAACAACCTAATAAATAGCGGTCTTCCCCGATAGTCTGTTGTATAATATCCAGAGTATTACGATATAACTTAACAGAGTTGCTGTCCGGTTTATTCATATAAGATAGTTTCTTTTTATATTCGTTAATAACAATGGGCTGACCATCAATTTTAAAATAATCATAGCCCCATTTATCGGCTAATGTGCCGAATAAATCCTGCAAGTATTTTTCTGCATTTGGTTCTGTGGGGTCTAATAAATAAGTACCTTCCCATGTATTGGAAGCTGTTGTGCCATCTTCTTTTAATAAAAAAACATTCCATTTATCAACAACTTTTCTATTACTTTGACCATGTGGTGCTAACCAGATGCCGGGTATAAGTCCTAATTCACGAATGTAAGTTGCCAATTCTTTCATACCTTCAGGAAACCGTTTATCAATAGTTGTCCAGTCCCTGTTTTCTCCGAGACCATGCCCGGTTCCTTGCCATCCGTCATCAATCTGACAATAAATACCGCCATATTCTTTCAGGTTTTCAGAAAGCCACCTGGCATTTTGCTTGATATCATCAGCAGAAATTTCCTGATAATAGTAATACCACGAACACCAGCCTGACGGAGGTAATGGGAAATTGGTTTTATCAATCGGTTTGAAATATTTTATATTTAAAGTGTCTTTATAATAGTTTTTTATTTCACTGCCATTATTAAGAATAATCAAATCTTTTTCAGGATAAAAAACACCCTGAGATAATTTGGTTTGTACATCACCGAGAGTCATAATAAACAAATCAGGATTTGTACTGTTTTTAATACGGCAGGGTACAGGATGAGGCCAGTTTTTATCGCCTTCTATAAAAGCGGACATACATATAATTACTGATGTTAATAAAATAATTTTGCTTGTTTTTAAAAATAATTTGAACATGATAAACTCTAATTAAATTTAAGTGATTTTTTTATTTTACAAGTAACATTTTTCTAATTTTAGAATAATTATCCCCTGCTTTCAATTGATAAAAATAAATTCCTGAATCAAGCTTTTTCCCCCTCTCGTCAGTTCCATTCCAAATTAGTGAATGTTCGCCTACTGCTTGATTTTTATTAACTAATGTTCGCATTAGCTGTCCATTCATATTATAAACCTTTAAAACCGTTTTTTCAGGATTTTGTATATGATAACTGATTACAGTTGATTGAGAAAAGGGATTAGGATAATTAGAAAAAAATTCTGTGTTAGAACAAGAAAAATCATTATCAACTCCTGTTCCTATATAACAAAATGTTATTACAATAATTTCAGACTCACCTTCTTCATACACAGCACTTACACCGGGATAATAAATCTCACCATAAACCAAATTAGTATATTGCCATTGGTTTAAGGTTGTTTGCCCTACAAAGCCTGTATCAAGATAAACATTATATCCGAGTAAAGTTGTACAGGATGTAGTATCAGGAGTATCCCAGGTTGCAAGAGCGGTATATTCATTAATACTAAAGTTTATAGGAGGATTCAATATAGGAGCAAAAACAAGGTTTAGGTTCACACCTGATGTTGTTGTTCCTCCTTGTACAATAACTCCGGTAATGGTATCCGGTTCATAATTTACAAGGATAGCAGTAACATCATAAGTTCCAGGCTCAATACAAATAGAATAAAAACCGCTTGTATCCGGGTTTACAGTTTCATTTCCGGCACTTACTATAACATCTTCAATATTTCCTGTTCCACCTTGTAAAGACACTGTACCCTCAATCCATCCGGATCCTTCAGGACAATTACCAATAATTATCCCACTGGGATTAGTATTTACAGAGATTGTTTCAACAACAGTATTACTACTAATTTGTATCACAGAAATACTATTACTCCCGCCATTGGTAACATAAGCATATTCACCGTCAGGTGTAAAAGCTATGGACTTGGGAGAAGAACCGACAGAAATCGTGGTTACCACAGTATTTGTAGAAGTTTGAATAACAGAAACACTATTTGACATTAAAAAATTTGCAACATAAGCATATTCTCCGTCAGGTGTAATTGCTACACCATGCGGCCAGCTACCAACACCAATCGTAGCTATAACTGTATTATCCTGGGTTCTGATTACAGAAACATTATTGCTAAAACGGTTAGTTACGTATGCATAAGCTCCATCAGGAGTAAAAGCAATCCTGTAGGGTGAGCTTCCAACACTTATAGTAGCAATAACCGAATTATCAGATGTCTGAACAACTTTGACATTTCCTTCCTGTTCCATTGCAAAATATGCATATTCTCCATCAGGTGTAATTGCAACTCCCATTGGTCCGTTTCCTATGGGTACTGTGGCAACAACAGTATTAGTGGAAATCTCTATTACAGAAAATGTATCACCGAAATAATTTGCAACATATCCGAATTCTCCGTCAGGTGTTACGGCTATATGAGCAGGACAATCCCCAACCGTGATAGTACATAAAATGGCATTATCAGAAGTTCGTATAACAGTAACTTTATTATTGCATGCTGCCATACCATAATTTGTTATATAAACATACTCGTAATCCGGGGTAAAGGCAAGTCCTATTGGTCCTGCTACCGTAGAAACAGTTTCAATAACAGTGTTATTTGATATCTGAATTACGGATATATTATCCGATTCCCAGTTTGCCACATAAGCTCTTTCTTCACTATATAAAAATTGAACATTTATAAATGTGAAAATAAAAAAAATACAAAATATTTTTTTCATTGCAACCTCCTTATTTTTAATGGTTTTATAATTGTATTCTTTCGTGATTATTAATTCTACTAAACAATCTATTTCTCAAACTATTTTATAAATAATATTTTTCCTGTTTCAAAAAAATCATTATCAATTTTTATCTCGTAAAAATAAACTCCTGTATCAACAGGCTTGTCTGAATTATCCTTTCCATTCCAAACTACCGAATAATCACCGGCGCTTTGTTTTTCATTCACTAAGGTTATTACCTCCTGTCCAATCATATCAAAAATTTTTAAAATAACCTTAGCGGAATTGGTTAAGCTGTAACCGATTACTGTTGAATGTGAAAAGGGATTGGGGTAATTATAAAGATCATAAGATTGTTGTTTTGTATTATTCTGGAAACCTACATTTGTTTCTGAGTCAATTTTAATTAAATAAACATTATATTCACCTAGTTCATAAATATAAGTATCACCAACAACAATATATCCTTTATCAGAAGTTTGCTGAACAGATCTGCCACGGTCGAGATTACTTCCGCCAATAGTCTTTGTCCACAATGTATCCCCATTATCCAGAGTTTTAATTAACCATACATCATAATTTCCCGCTCCAAAGGATTCGGTAAAACCGGCAAGAATATATTCATCATCTATAGTCTGCTGGATTGAAAAACCACGGTCATCATCAATTCCTCCATAAGTTTTATTCCATGATTCATTGCCGGCATCATCCGTTTTAATCAGCCATACATCATAATCTCCCGCACCATAAGATTTTGTATAACCAACAACCATATATCCCTCATCAGGGGTTTGTATTACAGAATAACCATGTTCACTATTAGTTCCGCCAAAAGTTTTTGTCCTGGATTCATTACCATTAGCATCGGTTTTTATTAACCAAACATCGCTGCTGCCTGCTCCGTAAGAATAAGTATATCCTGTAATAATATAACCGCCATCGGAAGTTTGCCTGACGCAATGTCCGACATCATAATTATCACCGCCATAAGTTTTTGTCCATGTTGTATTACCTTCGCTGTCGGTTTTTATTAAAAAGACATCCCAAATATAGTAAGCACCGGGGTCTTTACAACCTGTAATAATATAACCGCCATCGGCTGTTTGTTGAACAACGTATCCAAAATCCCAACTTGTTCCGCCAAAAGTCTTTGACCATATTTCATTACCAAGTTCATCGGTTTTTATCAGCCAGATATCATAAGCTCCGTTTCCAAACGAAGAGGTAGTACCGGCGATAATATAACCTCCGTCTGTAGTTTGTTGAACCGATTGTCCGCGGTCTTCAGCAAGACCACCAAAGGTTTTCGACCATGAGACATCTCCACTGCTATCGGTTTTTATCAGCCATGCGTCATAGTCCATACCCCCATTCGAATAATCGGCAATCACGATATAACCACCGTCAGTAGTTTGTTCAACTTGCCATGCCCAGTCGAAAAAGCCTCCGCCATACATTCTTGTCCATGTTGTATCCGGTGCTGTTTGAGATGATAATACTGTGGAAATCATCAATAATCCAATAAATAAAATATTTTTTTTCATGTTACACTTTTTTGTGGGAATTAAATTTTCCCTACTTTCTAAATTTTCTTTTCTAATCATTTTAATTATTTTTTTCATATTTACTTAATTAAAGTTTTTGGTTAGGCGTAAATTGTTAATATTATGAAGGTTAAGCAGATTTATTTTGAGACAACACCACAA
>JAIOSH010000496.1 GCA_021107685.1 Bacteroidales bacterium
ATAGGAATAACTTTATTCTAAGAAGAGTAAAAGCGATGAAATCGGCTGTAAAGCCAAAGAAACAAAGGAAATAAAAAACTTTAAGGCTTAACACTTGTTTGTGTTAAGCCTTAAGTTGACGCATATGCCCATAGGGACGACCTATAAAAAATCGGATATTATTGACAGGCACTAATTAAAGCACCAAATAACAAACAAATAATAAAAAAAAATATTTTCAATATGTATAATATCAGAATAATTTTGTTCTTTTGCGAAAAAATATGAAAATAGTTCAGAGAATAAAGGGAAACAACATTGCAAATGTATATATTGCAGAAACTGATGACGGCAAATTATTTGAATTTGTTGAATCTATACAGCCACCACTTACTATTAAAGAAAAGTGGGTGTTGATTATTTCATCATTATTCGGTTGTCCTGTAAAATGTAGATTTTGTGATGCAGGCGGAAATTATAATGGCAAACTTAGTTATAAGCAGTTATTATTTCAAATTGATTATTTAATCAAACAAAGGTTTCCCGACAGTAAAGTAGAAACTAAAAAATTCAAGATACAGTTTGCACGTATGGGAGAGCCTGCATTTAATAATAATGTGTTGGATGTCTTAGAAGCATTACATCATAAATATTCATTCAGCAATTTCATTCCTTCATTATCTACTGTTGCTCCTAATGGAACTGAGAATTTTTTTGAAAATCTATTAGACATAAAAGAAAAAAATTATAAAAATAATTTCCAATTACAATTTTCTATACATTCAACAGATGAGAAACAAAGAGATTTTCTTATCCCTATAAAAAAATGGGATTTTAAAACCATTGCTGAATATGGAAAAGAATTTACATGTAATACAAATAAAAAAATCACCCTGAATTTTGCATTAAGTAAGAACAGTATTGTAGAACCTGAAAAATTATTAAAATATTTTAACCCTGAAACATTCCTGATAAAAATAACACCCATAAATCCGACTTTTAAAGCCAAAGAAAACCATTTAGATTCTTTAATCAATTCTGATATTAAAAAATATGACATTATAAATACTCTTCAAAAAGAAGGATATAAAGTAATACTTAGCATCGGAGAATTGGAAGAAAATAAAATAGGCAGTAATTGCGGTCAGTATATTAATACTTTTATAAAGCAAAATAAAAAATTAACGGAAAGCTATACTTATCAGGTTGAAAATATTTAGCCCTCAATAAACTCACAATTGGAAAAGCCTTGATGCTTCAATGAAGGTCGCTTCGACTCCGCTCAGCGACAGGGAAATTGAGCGAAGTCGAAATGACCGGAAAAGTAACCACAGTCAAGTATCCTGTGCTGATCACTTCGACTTCGCTCAGTGCACACCTTGTCGAAACACCTATGCCGATATTCCCAAAACCTTATTTACAAGATTGTTTAAACCATAGTGAAAAAATAGCGTGATATTATTGTGATTTTTGCAAAAATAGGCTTAAATTTGTAAAATTAATTACAAAAATTGGCTTAAATTTGCAAAATTAGTTGCAAAAATTGGCTTAAATTTGTAAAATTATAAAAATCAGCTTATTATGTATCCAAGATCACTTACCAAAAACATCCAAAGCTGGCTTGAAAAAAGGGAAATCCTAATATTATACGGCGCCAGACAAGTCGGTAAAACAACATTACTGAAAATGCTATTTAAATATGTTGAAAACTCACAGATATTAAATTGCGAAATACCTGCTGTTTCCGATACTCTTGAAAGCAAAAACTTATATGCTATAAAAACGCTGTTTGGTAACAAACGGATAATTGGACTGGATGAAGCACAGAAAATAACAAATATCGGAAGTATCCTCAAACTTATCTATGATGAAATGCCGGAATATAAAATCATTGCAACCGGTTCGAGTAGTTTCGATCTGGCTAACAGGATTATTGAGCCGCTGACCGGAAGAAATATTAAATTCAGGTTATATCCGTTATCATTAAAGGAAATAGAAGAAAAAAACAACTGGTTATGGATTCTGAATAATCTGAATAACCTGCTTGTTTATGGCACATACCCGGGAATTATCGACCTTGATGTACAGGATAAACAAGTGAAACTTTCTGAACTTAGTGGTGATTACCTGTACAAAGACATCCTTGTTTATGAACAGGTTAAAAATCCTACAATTATCAGGAAATTATTAAAGGCACTTGCTCTGCAAGTAGGTTCACAAGTGTCGGTAAATGAATTATCTAATTTATTGGGGATTACCCGGCAAACTGTTAAAAAATACTTAGACCTGCTTGAAAAAAGCTTTGTGATTTTCCCTTTGGAGTCCTTCAGCAGCAACCTCAGAAATGAAATTAAGAAAAGCTGGAAATATTACTTTTATGATAACGGTATTATGAATGCCCTAAGCGGAAATTTTACTCCGGTTGAAAACCGGCTTGATACAGGAACTTTATGGGAAAACTTTTGTATAAGTGAAAGGATTAAAATTAATAGTTATTCTAAGCGTCTGATCAATACGTATTTCTGGCGCACTTATGACGGAGCTGAAATTGATTTGGTTGAGGAAAAAGACGGAAAATTAAATGCCTTAGAATTTAAATGGAAACAAAAGCGAAAAATTACTATTCCTTCAAGTTTTTCAGAAAAATATGGAGTGAAGGAAATGAAAGTAATTACGCCGGAGACTTTGTATGAATTAATTAATAACTAACAAAAGTTATTATGATATCCTGAACTCACGAAAATTAAAGTATTATAAAACTAAATCGCAACTGTATGTTAATAAATGAGTATCAATTGTTAAATTGTTAAACCATAACAATGTAGCAATTTAATAATTTTTCCAAATAATTTACCCCCTGATACATTTCATTACAGGGTAAACTTGCTAATTTTTTTTACCATCGCTGGTTTTCGCAAGTTCTGGATATTTGGTATGTTGCGGAGTTCAAATCCCTGATCAAATCACATTATTTGGTAGTATTTATTGATATTTACAGGCTTTATAATATATTAAAACAAAGGGGTGTCTATTACCTGTAGAACAGACAGCCCCTTTATTGTGCTGTTTTTATCCTGTTAAATATACTATGAATTTTACATGACAGGTCTTAATTGTAAATTCCTTGTATATCTTGTGGATTTTTTACATCTCAAATCGTTAATCAAAAAAAAAGCATCCCTTCCTTATAGTGTTATTTGGTTACCCAACTTCCATTCTCATAGAAATTAAATGCATTTGTAGTTGTATTATAGATTATAGAACCGTTTACAACTGTCATTGCATTTCGTTGAGTTGTTGTCATTCTTGGAACTACTAATGCACCGGTTGTGGAACTAACATCTAATGCACCAGAAGGACTTGCAGTGCCGATGCCAACATTGCCTGAGTTTTTAATTGTCACTCGGGCTGTATTATTTGTACCAAATTGCATATCATCATTTTCGTAATTCCATAAATATGCAATATTATCCGAATTTCCTTTTCCAACAAAAAAACCATCGTTAGCGCCATTTCCGGATGTAGCATTTGTTATTAAAATTGCCGGCCAATCGCTTGCACTACTATGAATATGTAAATTTTCTTCAGGATTCGTTGCGCCGATGCCTACATTGCCGGTTTCATTCTCAATAAGCAATCTGGCTATAGGTGACCAGGAACCTCCTATGTAGTCTTCGGCAATAATAAAATCTCCACTATTATTAGAACCATTAATAAGCACTGCGTATTGATTAATTCCACCGGGTTCAGAACCTACACTGGTAGCTTTCAAATGAATTCCGGCATCAGTATCATCAGTTACTTCAGAATCAATGTATGTATAGTTATTGTCTTTTACATGAAGATTTGCGTTCGGTGTGGTTGTGCCGATACCAACATTGCCACTGCTATCAATAATCATACGGTATATTTGATTTATCATAAATTGAATTTCTTTTTTACCCCGTTGCTCAATTAAAAAGGCATCTAAAATATCACTGGAAAGTATGCCTCCTTTGCCTGTCCACCAATTATCCCAATAGTTATAGCTTGAACCAACTGCTACAATTTCACAAGTACCGCCCTCGTTATTCTTTGCCTTAAGCCCTGCGTATAGATTTTCATCGGTACACTCAACCAAGGCCATTCCTACATCATTATCATCTAAAATGTGTAAGTTTTGTGTAGGATTAGATGTGCCTATGCCTACGTTGCCGTTATTATCAAAATGAACTTGACAGACATCGTCATAGATAGAATTATAACGAACAAACTGTAAATCAAAATTATTGTTGGTTCTAAAAACGGATTTTATTAACCAGCCGTCACTTGCTTCATCAAAAGCGAGAGCAGTATATCTTCCCACTCCTCCATTGGCACTAGAGTTATTGATCATCAGTCCATGAAAATTATCTCTAAAATTACCACTTGATGTATTGTCAGTATATGTTAATTTTAACTCAGTATTTGGATTGGTTGTGCCTATGCCAACGTTGCCACTTACAGCACTATACATATTGTTTCCGCTCACTGTCCAGTCGCCGTCGCTGATAGAAGAAGCATCTACCCATGAGCCTGTTCCATTAGCATCGCTTACCATTACTTTGCCGTCTCCTTGGTTGCCGTCGGTCATACGGATACTTCCGTTAACTTCCAACTTTTCATTGGGATTCGTTGTGCCGATACCAACATTACCGCTACTATCAATAATCATACGGTATATTTCATTTATCATAAATTGAATTTCTTTACTACCACGTTGCTCAATTAAAAAGGCATCTAAAATATCACTGGAAAGTATGCCTCCTTTGCCTCTCCACCAATTATCCCAATAGTTATAGCTTGAACCAACTGCTACGATTTCACAAGTACCGCCCTCGTTATTCTTTGCCTGAAACCCTGCGTATAGATATTTATCGGTACACTCAACCAAGGCCATTCCTATATCATTATCATCTAAAATGTGTAAGTTTTGTAAAGGATTAGATGTGCCTATGCCGACGTTGCCAGTCTGTTTAATGACCATCTGAGCATTATTTTGATAACACCCAAAAGCTAAACCAACTCCGTCTAACGACCAAATATATCCATCGGTACAATCCAACAATTCATCACTTACCAGATGAATATAAGCATCGCTACCTTCATTTGAAATTCGAACATTACCAAATACATGAAGCTTTTCATCAGGACCTGTGATACCAATGCCAACTTTACCGGAGTTGTGGATAATCATATCAGCATTGGTGTTTTCACCATTCACAAGAAACATTAATGAGTTTTGATAATTAATCGTACTGACACTTGGTCCACCATAAACGATTTTACCGGCATGTGAATTAGCTGGTCCACCAAAAGCGATACGTTTGTAAGTATTATCCGTGCTGAGCAGAGAAATACCTACATGTGAGCTGTTTTCAGCTACAATATCATTGAGCCAAGACTCTGCTGTTACAGTTCCTGCACTGCCATCCTGAACATGAATTGGTCCATCAGGTGATGTCGTCCCTATACCGACATAGCCACTTACTGCACTGTACATATTGTTTCCGCTCACTGTCCAGTCGCCGTCGTTGCCTGAAAAAGTAACCCAAGCTGTTCCATTATAATAATAAAAATTATTGTCATCGGTAACATATACCATCAGCCCGGTTGCAGGCGTGGTTATGGCATTGCGCTGCGTAGCGGTCATGCGTGGGATAAGCATTCCACCGTCTGTGGCTTTTACATCCAACATGGCAGAGACGTCGGGATCAGTGCCGTCGGTATTGACTGATACTTGTGTCATGGCATTAAATGCAAACACAATTAATAAAAAAGTTATTAAAGTAAATTTTTTCATAATAAATGATTTTAATTGGTTATTAATATTTTGTTTGTTAATAATATTTTGTCTGATTTCACAGTAACAATGTAATATGCCTTTGTATTTGTTTGGTCAATGATAAGAGTATTAAGTCCGTCATAAAGGCAGTCAACAAGTACCTGTTGCCCAAGAATATTATTTATAGTTACGATTCCTTTTAAATTGCCCGGGTTGTTAATATAGGTTTTATTTTGATATGACCACACGGAAATATTGTTATTGCTTATGTTATCATCAATACCATAAGCAGAATTGTGGAAATGAAGTAAAAACCGTTCAATATTATCATCGGGAGAAGCATAAAACTGATAGTCGCCCGAGAGTTTCAGGTCATGCATAACATTAAGCTTTAAATCTTCGAGATAAACTTCAATTTCTGCTGCAAGGCTTTCAATATTTGATGCGGAAATCAGATAGTTGCCTTGCTGTCCGTTTTCAAAATTTACAGGAACAGTCAAATCCTCATCAATTTCAGTGAGTGTATTCACAGATAGCTTAATCTTGCCGGCAGTAGAATATAGTTGAGGAGCTTCTATTATTCCTTTCAATTTAAAAGCATCGAAAAGATAGTCAAATTCCCAGGTTGCATTTTCGTTGAAAGCAATAATGGTTTCATCTTTATATCCGTTGCCAGATGTAGTTAGAAGGATACCCTCCATAGAATTATTCATTTTGGCTGAACCTTTAAAAAAGGCTTTGTCATTATGGAGCCGGGCATTATTGTTTACTCCGAGAGTACCGGTGCCATTGGTTGTTACGTGAACAAAAAGACCTTGTTTCGGTGGTATGATACTGTCAACACCATTAGTTCCAAGCTTTGTATTGCGGTTATAGTTACCGTATTGTCCCATTAAAGGATTCCACATATAAATAGTAGGGTCGATATTAGTTCTTGTCCATGCAGAAGACCCGAGTTGCCAGTCAATAGCACTTGCAAAAGGGTTGCCTGTAAAATTAAATCCTTTACTACCATGTGTTGCACTTCCATGATTGGTTAATGTAACTGAATATGATCCGGCATTCAAATCACCGTTTAATGTTCTAGTTGTGTTTCCTGTTGTACTACCTGAACTCCAGGCTGCATAGCCTGTCATAGGATGCAACACGGAATCAATCGGGGCTATGTAAAACCAGGTACTATCTTCTTCAAAGAACATTTTAAGGTAAATCCCGAGAAACACGTTTGAAACAGCATCGTCAACCGGAGATGATAAGTAGTGCCATTGATCTTCTGCGAGATATATTTCTACTTTGGACTCACCTGTACCATTAATACCTGAAAAATTAACGTGTGTAGCTATGTTTCTGTCAATGAGCGATGCTGTTTTAGATACATTAGCCTCCAAAATCAGGTTGCCATCATTTGCAACTTTAACATAAGCATCCTGTTCAAGTGTGATGGTTGTACCTGGTTTTGCCTTAAAACCCTGCCCTAAAACAAGGGAGACCGAACAGACAAACATCACCATTAATGTAATAAATTTGTTTTTCATAATAAAAATTATTTAGTTAATAAAAATTTGGTGAAAAATTAGTGGACAGCAAAAATGAGATAAAAATTTCCCATTTCCAAACTTTTTTTGAAAAACTACTGTTTTTAACAATAAATTTGAGTTGTTAACAGGTTTTTATTTGTTTGTTTTTCTATTCGTAAAAAATCAACTGTTATTAACAAAAAACTTTAGCTGTTTTAATAAAACTCTTGTAAACACATGATTTCCTTATTATATTCAAGTTGCTTTTCAAGATAAATACAGGATTTGGACAAAGACAAAATAATACAGGAACTAATACAAAAAGTTGAACTATTTACTATACGAATAGGGCAAATTGAACAAGAACATGCAAAGTTAAGACAAGAATATGCCGTATTAAAATCAGAAAAATTAAAACTTATAGAATGCCTGTCCAAATACGAAACCCCCAAAACAGCGGTAACAGTTCCATTCCCCCTTCCAAAGATGAAAAATGTCCCAAACAGAAAAAATTGATTTAAAAAAACGAATAATATTATCTACTTTTGTTGTCGCTATTGTTTACTAATTATGAAAATTGATAATTCTTTATTCAGATTGAAAAAAAAATGAAAAAATTTTTACTTGAAATAATAGTATTTGTTTGTGGGGCAGTTGTTATGGCTTTTGAAATTTTAGGTTCAAGGGTTTTAGGTCCTTATGTTGGAACATCAATTTCTGTCTGGACAAGCATTATTGGTGTGATATTGGGAAGTTTAAGCTTAGGTTATTGGTTGGGTGGACGTATTGCAGATAGAAATCCCAGCTTTAAAACTTTATCTGTAATTATTTTTCTTTCGGCTGTTTTTATTGCTATATCTACCTTAATAAAAGCATTTTTATTAAATTTTCTTTTAGATTTTATTATTGATATCAGATGGGTTTCAGTAATAGCTTCACTGATTTTATTTGCCATACCAAGCATTTTATTAGGCATGGTTTCACCTTATGCAGTAAAACTCAAAATTAAATCTTTAAGTAAGTCAGGGTCAACAGCAGGTAATCTTTATGCAATCTCTACGCTAGGCAGTATAACAGGAACTTTTTTGGCCGGATTTTACTTAATACCAAATTTTAAAATTACAAATATCCTTTATATTCTTTCATTAACTTTAATCTTTTTCTCGACTATTATGTATTTAACATTTTGGAAAAAGCAAAAATTTCCTGTTTCATTATTTAACCTCGTATTAATTTTATTTTTTATTTTTTCAAATAGCTGTGTTCAACATAAAAATGACAAACCGATAAAAATTGCAATTTCCAAAGCTAATTCGACAAAACATAACGGAACTTATGCAAAATGGTTAAAATCTGTTGATTCCACAATTATCTGTATTAATATGTACAATATTGCGAAAGATTCGGTTATTGAAATTCTTAAAAATTGTTCGGGACTTTTATTAACAGGAGGAACCGATGTTTATTCCGGACAATATAATAAAGAATATGATACGGCACGCTGTGAAGAACCGAATTTAAAACGCGACAGCCTGGAATTTTTACTTATTGAAAATGCCATAAAATTAAAAATGCCGGTTTTAGGCATTTGTCGCGGAGAACAAATATTAAATGTAGCTTTGGGTGGCAGCCTTATTATTGATATTCCAACTGATTTTGATACTTTAGTTACTCATCGTTGTAATGATGCTTTTGATTGTTTTCATGAAGTACAGATAGATACATGTTCATTATTATTCAAAATTTGTAATACAATATCAGGAACTGTAAATAGCAATCATCATCAGGCTATTGATAGGCTTGCCGATAATTTAAGAGCCACAGCCCATTCTGATGACAATTTAATAGAAGCTATTGAATGGAAAAAACCTGATGAAAAATCATTTTTATTAGGCATACAATGGCATCCTGAACGTATGGAATATAACAATGAATTGTCTTTGCCTATTGCTAAACGATTTATTGAAGAAGTTAAAATATTTTCAAATAAATAATAAAAAAAATGAAATTAATGAAAAAAATTCCAAAGATTCTTTTAAGAAAAGTAATTCTATTTACTTTATTTATATTTTTTATAAACAGTTGTATTAATAATTCTGAAAATTCAGATAAAACAAAAATGGAAAAAAATAAAATAAGTATTAATAAAGAAAATTTCGGAAAATATGATGGTAAAAATGTGTATTTATATACATTGACAAATTCCAATGGTTTAATTGCGAAAATTACAAATTACGGTGCTATTGTAACATCATTGATAGTTCCAGATAAACAAGGCAATTTTGATGATATTGTATTAGGCTATGATAATTTGGAAGATTATATAAAAGATTCTCCGTATTTCGGGGCAATTGTCGGCAGGTATGGGAATCGTATTGCAAAAGGGAAATTTATATTAGATGATAAGGAATATACTTTAGCTGTAAATAATGGAAATAATCATTTACATGGCGGTATAAAAGGTTTTGATAAAGTTGTTTGGGATGCTGAAGAAATTGATAATAAAGAAGGTGTTGGATTAAAGCTGAAATATATTAGTAAAGATGGTGAAGAAGGTTATCCGGGTAATCTTGAAGTTACAGTAACTTACACATTAACAAATAATAATGAACTAAAAATCAGTTATGAGGCTGTAACAGATAAACCTACTCCGGTAAACATTACACATCATAGTTATTTTAATCTGGCAGGTGCAGGAAAAGAAGATATTTTAAACCATGAATTAATGATTGATGCAGATAAATATACGGTTGTTGATAAAGAACTTATCCCCACAGCCGAGCTTCGGGATGTTAAAGATACTCCGATGGATTTTACAAGCCCTGAATCCATAGGTTCAAGAATTGCGGCAGTAGAAGGTGGCTATGACCATAATTATGTATTAAATAATAATGGAAAATTTGCAAAAGTAGTTGAAGTTATTGAACCCCAAAGCGGAAGGTTAATGGAAGTTTATACAAGTGAACCCGGTATTCAGTTTTATTCGGGGAATTTTTTAGATGGCAGCAATATTGGAAAAAATGGAAAAAAATATAATAAATATTATGGATTTTGTTTAGAAACTCAGCATTTCCCTGATTCTCCAAATCAACCCTCTTTTCCATCAACAATTCTTAAGCCCGGAGAAAAATATGGATATACTACAGTTTATAAGTTTTTATTGTAATAGAATAAATATTCTAAACGCAGAGACGCAAAGGCGCAGAGATAACAAAATAATAAAAATTATATAAACTGATATTCATTTAATATTATTCAACAACAGCTTGCCATTCGGCAAAATGGTCGGAAACAACATTTGTCTTTGGCTCTGTAATCCAAAATCCATTTGAGTTGTAAGTCCATCCCATAGTTTCAGAGCCACCGCCGTTCTCAGTAGTTATAAGATACCTGTTGGCAAGATGTCCGAAATAATTAGCCTGATTGCGAGGTGATGGACTATCGCCTCCACTTGGGTCAACAGGTATCCATCCATAATTTGGAAGATAAATTTCTACCCAGCGATGAAATATATCGTCAATACAAGCATCATCACCCCTGATAACAACAGAACCGACATATCTTGCAGGTATTCCGGCAGCTCGGCACATAGCTATATAAACAAAAGCATATTCCGAACAAGAACCGTTCCCTCTTTCAAGAACAGTAGGAGCAGTATTCCATCCACCCGCCATTTCATAATACATATTGTCAATCAAATAATTGAAAATCTTACGGGCAACCCAATAAGGATTTTTTTCATTGCCTGCTGATTTTTCAATTGCAGACATGATTACCTGATGGTCATACCCGTATTTTTCATTATTTTCGAGATAAATATTTTTTATTTCCTGTGGAATATCTTCAAAACTGCCAACCTGTTCAGGATAAATGAAGTAACGAACTTCGTAAATTTTTGCTTTTATTACCATTTCAGCAGTTTTTGCAATACCCGGGTTTATATCCTCAAAATGAAAATGAGCGGTTTCTTGTCCCCATTTATCAGTAACAATATCAGTATAATCGGGTTTATATGTCGGATTTTTAATAATGCTTTGATTTGCCCTGTCTTTTGGAATAGCAATATGAATATCAAGATCATTAATTTTGCCGGGACCAAAATTAGTTACCTGGTGAGTATATATTACTTTTGCATTGTGTACATTGTATCTTCTGAATTTTTCTCCATCACGGATTTTCAACTTGTAAAGTTTATTATTCTGATAATCTACAGCCCAGAGATTTTGAGTATCAAAGCATAAACCTCTTGTAAACGGTCCGGGTGCGTTTGTAATTAATATTACTTTTCCTGTTTCAGGTTCTACCATATAGATTTCATCTTTTCTTCTGTCTGAAATCCAAAGATATGTGCCGTCAAAAGTCAAACCTCTTGGATCAGAAGAAGGTGATTTGAAAGATTTAATTGTTGTTCCATCATCGGGACTAAATTGAATGATTTCATCAGAACGGTTATCAACACACCAAAGATACTTACCATCCCATGTCAAACCTCTCGGTGTGCTTGATGGGGCTTGTATGGTTTTTAAAATTGTACCGTCTTTCGGATCAATCCTGTAGATTTTTCCATTATAATTTTCAGATAATGGAATTCCGCCTTTTACATCTGCGTTCCATAAAGCTTCTCCGTCCCATGCTAATCCCATAGGCCAATATGCAGGTGAGTTTATACTCCTGATAATATTTCCGTTAGCCGGATCAATACAAAATAATTTATCTGATTTATAATCAGCTATCCAGATATTTTTGCCGTCAAAAGTTAAACCTGTTGGAAAAGAGCCTGGAGTATTAAATGATTCAATAATTTCACCTGTGTATGCAAAGCTCAAATTAGATGATAAGAAGAAAATAACTAATATTGTAAAGAAAGATTTCTTTAATAATAAAAACATAATTGAACAGTTTTAAGATTAATAATTTTACAGAGGTCAAATTTAAATAAAAAAATCTCTGTACTAATTGACTTTTTATAATTTTTTTACTTTTGTTATACATTTTTTAATTTTTTTCAGGTTTACAATTTCAATACAACTCAAATTATTATGATAAATAAAATTAATGAAACTGTTGATTTTCTTAAAGAAAACGGAATAACATCACCGGAAATAGGAATTATTTTAGGTACAGGGCTTGGAAAGCTTATTAATGAAATAAATATTGAAAAAAAAATTGATTATAGTGATATACCTAATTTTCTATTGACTACGGTAGAATATCATTCCGGCAAATTAATTTATGGCGAGCTTAAAGGAAAAAAAGTTATAGCTATGCAAGGTCGATTCCATTATTATGAAGGCTATTCGATACAGGAGATAACTTTACCTGTAAGGGTTATGAAATTGTTAGGAATAAAATACCTTTTGATTTCCAATGCAGGTGGAGCAATGAATCTTAATTTTAAAAAGGGTAATTTAATGTTGATTGATGACCATATTAATTTATTAGGGGGAAGTCCTTTAATTGGGAAAAATCATAATCATTTTGGTCCGCGTTTTCCTGATATGAGCCAGCCGTATTCAAAATATTTAAAT
>JAIOSH010000234.1 GCA_021107685.1 Bacteroidales bacterium
ATTTCATGGAATTTCTTAAAGATTTATGGGCATTTTTAAAAGTACGTAAAAAGTTTTGGCTATTACCAATAATTATAGTATTGTTGATATTTGGAGTTTTAATAGTATTAACAAGTGGTTCAGCTATAGCGCCGTTTATTTACACTTTGTTTTAAAATTTAAATTATGCCTGAAGCAATATTAGGAATATCAGCCTATTATCATGATAGTGCGGCAGCAATAATTGTTGATGGAGAAATAATTGCAGCAGCACACGAAGAACGATTTACAAGAAAAAAGCATGATCATTCTTTTCCTGTCAATGCTGCAAAATATGTCCTTGAGGAATCAGGGATTGAGTATAAAGATTTAACAGCAATAGCTTTTTATGATAAACCATTTATCAAATTTGAGCGATTGCTTGAAACATATCATGCTTTTGCTCCAAAAGGTATGAGAAGTTTCCTTTCGGCAATACCGGTATGGATAAAAGAAAAATTATTCATGAAAAAAATGCTGAAAGAAGAATTGTCAAAGTTGGGAAAAGGAAATGTTCCCATATTATTTCCCGAACATCACTTATCTCATGCTGCCAGTGCATTTTATCCTTCCCCTTATGAAGAAGCTGCAATTCTTACTATTGATGGTGTTGGAGAGTGGGCAACTTCAACAATTTGTCATGGCAAGGGAAACCGGATTAAGATACTAAAAGAACTTGATTTTCCACACTCTATCGGACTGTTGTATTCTGCTTTCACTTATTATACAGGCTTTAAGGTTAATAGCGGCGAGTATAAATTAATGGGTCTGGCTCCTTATGGAAATCCTGACTCTGTCCAGGTAAAAGAATATAAGGAAAAAATCCTGAATGAACTTGTTGATGTTCGTGAAGACGGCTCAATACTTCTGAATATGAAGTATTTTGATTTTGCTACAGGACTGAAAATGTCAAATGACAAAAAGTGGAAAGAATTGTTTGGTATCCCTGCCCGAACTGAAGAGTCAAAGTTAACTCAGAATTATATGAATATGGCTCTCGCTATACAGCAAGTTACAGAGGAGATTGTTATAAAACTTGCTCAAACAGCTAAAGAGCTTACTAATAGTAAATATCTTGTAATGGCAGGAGGTGTTGCTTTAAATAGTGTTGCTAATGGAAAGCTGTTGGCAACAGGTATTTTTGATGATATCTGGATTCAACCTGCTGCCGGTGATGCAGGAGGTGCGCTTGGAGCAGCCTATGCTGCATGGTATATCTGGAAAGGAAAAGACAGGATAGTTAACCCAACAACCGATTCGATGAAAGGAGCTTATCTCGGACCTGAATTCGGAGATAATGAAATCAAAAAAATTATCAGAAAATATGACGCAAAATATAAATATTTTGAAAATTTTGATGAACTGATAAAAGTTGTTGCAAAACATATTAATGAAGGAAAAGTAATTGGCTGGTTTCAGGGAAGAATGGAATATGGCCCGCGTGCATTGGGAAATCGTAGTATTTTGGGTGATGCCCGAAGTCCTGAAATGCAAAAAAAAATGAATCTGAAAATTAAATACAGAGAAGGATTCAGGCCATTTGCTCCAACTGTAATTGAAGAAGATATTCAGAAATATTTTGTTTTAGATAAGCCCTCCCCTTATATGTTATTAGTGATTCCTGTAAAAAAAGAGAGATGTAATCCTGTTCCTGAAGGTTATAATAATTTGGAATTATACGATCGTTTATATCATGTACGTTCAGATGTTCCTGCAATTACTCATATTGATTTTTCTGCACGGATCCAAAGTGTGAAAAAAGAAACAAATCCAAAGTATTGGAAGTTGATAAGTGAATTTAAAAATCAAACAGGCTATGGTGTGATTGTCAATACCAGCTTTAATGTTCGGGGCGAACCTATTGTCTGCACTCCTGATGATGGTTTCAAATGCTTTATGCGTACTGAAATGGACTACCTTGTTTTGGGTAACTATTTGTTCGATAAAAATGAACAGCATGAACTCAAAAATGATTCCAACTGGAAAGAAGAGTTTAAGTTAGATTAATGAATTAATCAGGTTAAGGAAATAATTTTATTTGTAAACTATGAATAGTTACAATAATTATTTGTAAATTTGCGGGAAATCAAAAAAAATTAATCAGTTTATATTATTTAAAAAATTACGTTATGAAAAAATTAACATCTTTATTTATCGGGATTTTTTTAATTGTTTCATCATTTGTATTTTCTCAAAGTCCGCCAACTTCTTTTGATCTTAGAAATGTAAATGGTGAAGATTATGTAACACCTGTTAAACATCAGCGAGGAGGTACTTGCTGGACTCACGGTGCAATGTCTGCTATAGAAGGCAACCTGATGATAACAGGAAACTGGACAATCACTGAAGGTTCAGGAGAGCCTAATCTTGCTGAATATCATCTTGACTGGTGGAATGGCTTTAATCAGCATAATAATGATGATACAGACCCTCCAACAGGAGGCGGCTTAGTTGTACATAATGGCGGTGATTACAGGGTAACATCTGCTTATCTTATAAGAGGAGAGGGTGCAGTATTCAGTGAAGCAGCTAATGACGGTACTGAATATGACGATAATTGGTACGACAACCCACCCGCAAGGTATGATACAACATATCATATTTACTATCCATACAATATTGAATGGTATATCGCAGGAGCAGGACTTGAAAACATTAATATTATAAAAAATAAAATAATGAACCATGGTGTTTTAGGCACATGTATGTACTGGGGTGGAGGATTTTATTCATATTCTTCCGATACACATTACCAACCACCAAGCGATGCACGTGATCCTAATCATGCAATAGCTATTATAGGATGGGATGATAATATAAACACACAAGCCCCATTAGATGGTGCATGGCTTTGTAAAAACAGTTGGGGAAGCGGTTGGAGCGGAGACGGCTATTTCTGGATTTCATATTATGATAAACATTGTTGTCAAAACCCTGAAATGGGTGCTATTTCTTTCCAAAATGTAATACCTTCTCCTTTTAAAAAAACATATTATTATGATTATCACGGCTGGCGCGATACTAAACCCAATTGCACAGAAGCTTTTAATGCCTTTAATGCTACTGAAGATGGGTTACTCGCATCTGTTAGCTTTTTTACTGCTATTGATTCTATTAAATATACAGTTGTTATTTATGACCGCTTCGAAGCCGGACAACTCTTAGACACTCTTTCTGTGAAATCAGATAGTATTTTTCATACAGGATTTCATACTATTGACCTTGATTCAAGTATAGAGCTTTCATCAGGAGAAGATTTTTATATTTATTTATATCTTTCTGACGGAGGACATCCTTATGACCGTACTTCTGATGTGCCTGTCTTATTGGGCGGTTCAAATAAAGCTATTGTAATATCTTCTGCCAACCCGAATGAATCTTTTTATCGTGAAGGAGCAAGCTGGCTTGATTTCTATTATTATGATGACCCGTCAAATTATGATAATACAGGAAATTTTTGTATTAAAGCTTTGATAATTAATGATACTGTTACATGGACAGGAAGCATTGATAATGACTGGAATAAATTCGGTAATTGGGAATCTTTTAAAAGACCGTCTTCTTTTACAAATGTTGTAATACCTTCAAATATCGGCAATTATCCTGAAACAAACGAAGGTGCAAATGCACAAGCAAATAATTTAATAATTGAATCCTGTGCAGATTTAACTGTGCCTACAGGAAAAGAACTAACTGTTAATGAAAATCTTACACTTAAATCTGATGCAACTGGAACAGCATCATTGATTGATAATGAGAATCTAACTGTCAAAGGAACCACAACAGTAGAACGTTATTTAACAGAAGATGCCTGGCATTATATTTCATCTCCTGTTGATGACCCGAATACAAGTGTATATACAGGCTTATACCTTATGTGGTTTAATGAGCCTGATAGTGTATGGAAATATATTGTAAATGCTGACTCAACTTTAGCAACAGATATGCAGGGTTTTGCAGTATGGGCGGCAAGCTGGTTAACAGGCAATGCAACTGTAAGTTTCACCGGTTCATTAAACAGCGGAGCTAAAAGCATTTCACTAACAAATACAACAGCAGCAAGTCATAACAGCAAAGGATTTAATTTTGTGGGCAATCCTTATCCATCTGCCGTAAACTGGAACAATGACGATGGCAATGGATGGACAAGAACAAGCACAAATGTCGATGCAACACTTTATATCTGGAATCATCCTGCCGGAAATTATGGTACTTATGTAAAAGATGCAGCAAGCGGAACTAATAGTGTTGACAGTATTATACCGCAACACCAGGGCTTTTTTGTACATTGCAATTCAGCAACCGGAACATTAAGTATTGATAACA
>JAIOSH010000364.1 GCA_021107685.1 Bacteroidales bacterium
AAATATAATAATGTAGTAAAAAATGAAGCAAAGCAGGTAAAGCCCGAAATAATTATTGATAAGCATAAAACCGGTCCGAGAGAAGCTGTTGTTGATTTACATATTGGAGAGCTTGTCGATGATTATTCAAAGATGGAAAATTCTGAAATGTTGAACATACAGATAAATTATTTTACTAAATGTTTGGAAAGTGCTATTGCTAATAATTTTTTAAAAGTAACTTTTATTCATGGTGTTGGAAGTGGAATTTTAAAGACAGCAATAAAAGCAATTCTTAAAGATTATAAAGGAATAGAGTATCAGGATGCTTCCATGGCAAAATTCGGTCTCGGTGCAACAAAAATTTTGATCCGACATAACAGCAGTTTGTAACCATTTTTAATTATATATGTAAAAAAAGAAAATCATAAGTAAATTTTTTCTTTTATGAATTTCAGTAAATTTTATTTTTTTGTAATAATCCTTTTTATTTATAAATTTTCATTTTCCCAACTGATTTTTGATGATAATTTTGATAATGGACATGTAGAATTGCTCGGAATAAATGGAGATATTTATGAGATTGATCCGAGTTCATATTTACATTTTCGTATTATTGGAGTAAAAGGTGAATCACCTAAATTTTTTACACAACAGAAAAAAGATTATATTTTCAAAAATTCTCATAAAATGGTATTCAAATATGAGGGTGAAGATATTTGGAATTATATGGATACCGGATATATTGATATAAATAAAAATTACTTTTTTCATAATTATCAATCATTTAAACATGATACAGTCTATATAGCATACTGGTATCCATGGACTTTTAAACAGATGGTTGATTATATGAAATCCATTTCAGGTTTGCCTTATGTCAGAAACAACAATGTAAAAGCAATGTCTTTACAGCAAAGACCGATTTACGGTTATGAAATTACGGATACAGCAGTAAATGATTCATTAAAACAACATATTATATTAATAGCCCGTCAACATGCCCAGGAATCATTGGGAAGTCATATTGCAAGGGGTATATCTGATTATCTTATAAATTCCAATGATCCTATAGCAACAAGTTTACGCAGGAAAATAATTTTTCATTTTTATCCTATGATCAATCCTGATGGGGTTTCATGTGGTGGCAACCCTGTTTGTCAAACCGACCATAATGATAGTTGGTTGCATGGCATACCTTCCAATGGCGGAAAACTTTCTGAAAATCACGAAATAAATATTATGCGTGATATTATTTGGAAAGAAACAGGAGGTTTTGCAAAATATGCAATAGATATACATTCACATCCCGGGTATTCCGGTAATTTTTATTGGTGGGGACCATTAAGTGGTCCTACAAACGAAAAGGTACAAACTGCCATTGACTTAGTTAAAAAAATCAGTTATTATGATGCTCTAAGTCATAATGGGAATGCAGTTATAAATAATTTTATTTCATCTGATTCATGGGATTGGTCTGGTCCCTGGGCTGATTATTGGCTGTCTGAAACTCTCGGAGCAATAGCTTTTACCTTTGAGACCGGTTTTATTTCACAAGAAACAACCTTGCATAGAATTACACAGGCTGGAATAGCAATTTGTAAAGGTCTGAACGATTTTATTCCTGAACCTGAAATTCCTCTAATAGTTTCAGAACTCAGTAATTTTAACATTTTGGTAAAACCAAACCCCAAATGATATGTTTAAAAAAAAATAATAGTAAAATTTCATCATAGCAAAACGTTATAATCAGAATAATTCAATTCTTTCAAACTTTCAAGTATAATTCCACAAACTTTTCTGATTTCTTCTTCGGTTATTATAAGCGGAGGTGCTATTCGAAAAGCATTTGGTCTGAATAAGAACTGGTCAACAATAATACCGTTCTTTATAAATATTCTTATTAGTTTGTCTGTTTGTTCCTTATTATCCAGTTCAACAGCCATCATTAGCCCTTTATAGCGAATTTCTCTGATCTTTGGATGGGCGTATAATAAATCATAAAACAATTTCCCTTTTGATGAAGCCTGTTCAATTAAATTTTCTTTAGATAAAACCTTAAGATTTGCTAAAGCTGCTGCACAGCATACAGGATGTCCTCCAAAAGTTGTAATATGACCTAATTCGGGATTATGTGCTAAAGTTGACATAATTTCCTTTGACGAAATAAATGCACCAACAGGCATACCCCCGCCCATAGCTTTTGCAAGAGTAATAATGTCAGGAACTATATTAAATTGTTCAAAGCTAAAAAGACTTCCTGTTCTGCCAAATCCCATTTGAATATCATCAATAATTAACAATGTTCCTGTTTGATTACATCTTTCTCTAAGTTCAGATAAAAAGCTTGCAAGCGGTAAAATAATTCCTGCTTCTGCCTGTATAGTCTCTACAATGACACAGGCAGCTTTTCCTGTTATTTTTTTTAGATCATTAAAATTATTAAATTCCAGAAATGATATATCAGGTAAGAGAGGGCGAAAAGGGTTTTTTAATGATTCATTTCCCATAACACTTAAAGCTCCATGTGTTCCGCCATGATAAGCATTTTTAAAAGCAATTATTTCTGTCCTTCCTGTAAATCTTTTTGCCAGCTTTAAAGCACCTTCAACAGCTTCGCTACCGGAATTAACAAAATAAACCGAATTTAAATTTTCAGGCAGATTATCTGAAAGCATTTTAGCAAGCTGAACCTGTGGTGTTTGTATATATTTCCCATAAACCATCAGGTGCATATATTTATCCAATTGTTCTGTAATGGATTTTATGATTTTTGGATGTCTGTGTCCGAGATTGCTGACTGATACACCTGAAACTAAATCCATATAAGATTTTCCTGATATATCATATAAATAAATTCCATCTGCTTTCTCAATTTCAAGTCCAATTGGAGAAACCGATGGTAATGCTACATGCTGAAAAAAAAGTTGTCGTTGAGTTATCATATTAAAAAATGTTTAAATTTGAAAAACTAAATTTAACTTCAAATTTAATATATTTTATATATTCAGCTTATAAAAAATGTTAATACTTTTGTTGTAAAATTATACCGAAATAAAGTATGAAAAATAAAGTAGTAATTATTACCGGAGCTTCCTCCGGGATTGGAAAAGCATTAGCAGAAGAATTTGCAAAAAAGCAAGCTAAAATTGTCATTGCTGCAAGAAGTATAGAAAAACTTAATGAAATTTCTTCAGGCTTAAAAACACAGGCTGCAGATATTATTACTGTAAAAACTGATGTTAGCATTGAAAATGATTGTGAAAATCTTATAAACAAAACTATTGAGAAATATGGACAATTAGATATTCTAATAAATAACGCAGGTATTTCAATGCGTGCACTTTTCAATGAACTGGATTTAAAAGTAATAAAAAAATTAATGGATGTTAATTTCTGGGGAACGATATATTGTACTAAATATGCTTTACCTTACATTTTAAAAAGCAAAGGCTCCGTAGTTGGTGTTTCATCAATTGCAGGCTATAAGGGATTGCCGGGGCGAACAGGCTATTCTGCTTCTAAATTTGCTATGCAGGGCTTTTTGGAGGTGTTGAGAATTGAAAATATGAAAAAAGGCTTACATGTTTTAACTGCTTGCCCGGGATTTACCGCTTCAAATATCAGAAATTTTGCTCTATCCAAAGATGGCTCACAACAAGGTGAATCCCCAAGAAATGAAACAAAAATGATGACTGCCAGGGAAGTTGCTCAGCATATTATTAAGGCAATTGAAAAAAGAAAACGTACATTAATATTAACTTCTCAGGGAAAATTGACTGTTTTATTAAATAAATTTTTCCCGGGTTTTATGGATAAAATGGTTTATAATCACATGGCAAAAGAATCAGATTCTCCTTTTAAATAAA